>CAMATD010000148.1 GCA_945860785.1 Variovorax sp. YR752
CGCACCACTCTCTTGAATGGCCTAGAAGGTTTTTCCTTCTAGGCCATTTTCTTTTTCGGGACTCGCATCTCCCAGTCACCTCGACGATCTGCGATCAGGCGCACATCAGAGAGTGCGAGGCGAAATGACTCTTGAGGCGATCTTCGACCTCTGCTGCTTCCCATGCCAATGCATGCTCCAGCGTTCCGTCCAGAGCGTGTGAAGCCAGGTCGGAAGAAACGCTGACCTCCGCGACCTTGAGCCAGCGGCAATTCGTCCAGGCCGACTTGTGCACGGCAAGGCAGAACAGTTCGGGGTAGTTGAGCAACTCCACAGGGGGCGTGGGGGACGTTGCCTGAACGTCGAAGAACGCCAGCTTCGTGCGGGACAGTGCCACGGCAAAACCATATCGACTGCCCAACGGGACGGCAAAAGCCGCTCCGACCGAGATTCGTTACCTTCTCAGCAGGCTTCGCGATGGCAGTGGGCAGGGCATGGGATTTCTCCAGGTGGGTCGAGTTTGAAATCTATAAGTATAAAGTAATACAAATTATTACATTGCAACCTGTCTTGAGCCTGACAGACGCGGGCTGAACGACTCTTCGGTTGCTCTGAATGCGCGCGCCCAAAAAAATACCCGCCGAAGCGGGCTCGAGGAGCCCATGGGGCGCTCTAAGGACGAACAGAGAGCTCTTCTTTTATGCGGCCCTGTTGCGTGACAGCGCTGCAATGGTCGATTACGAACCTTCGTGTGGCTGTCAGTCAGAAACAGGATGCGGTTGTAGGACACATATAAAAACGTGAAAAAGTTGGCACCTTGCGTTTCGCCAAGATGCCTTGTTCATGAGCCTCTGCGTCCGAAGTGTCGGTCTCGTCTGACATGACGGGGGCGGATGAGGCCCTAGATTTTGCGGACTCGCTTCGAAGTGCGAGTTCTCTGTGCGTGACAGCACCCAAGAGGTTCAACCCAGCCGTGTGCTGGGTTTTTTTTGTTTAGCACTGTCCTCTGAATGTGAACTACTGCCGCTTCGACGCATCAAGTTGGAAGATTGACTCGCCACCTGTCTCCAAGCCACGGATCACGCCTGCACACTCTTCTCACAACGAAAAGAGGTGATGTCATGGGAGTGATGAACGAACTGTCATCTGAGGCGGACACGTTTCTGTGCCGCTTCAGTATTCCGATCCGGCTCGACGAAGAGCGCTTCCAGTACGTTCCCGTCGTCGGGACCTTCCGCCGCATTCCGTTCGGTCAGGTTGATCGGTGGGTGATGCGGCCGGACGGCCGACCGCGTACGGATCGCGAATTGGCGGTCGAGGCTCTTCTCGAACTGCGTCGACCGCTGGGGTCTACTGCCAGGACTGCGCCGTTTCAACTGGGTATCGGTGACTTCATCGAAGTCGATCGGGCCGCGGCGATCATCGTGGCTACGTTCCTGGCCGAGCTTCCGCGCGGAGCAGAACGAGAATTCGAGGATGAATTCGAAGGCGCGAGGTAAGGTTGCCGGGCATGAAAAAGCCCGCTCGAGGCGGGCTTAGGAATGTGGTCGTGAACTCTCACGCGGTCCACGGTTACGGCAAATGTTCAATTGCGGAAGCCACCTGTTGTTTTTCTCGTCGTAGTGACTTCGACGCGCCGGTGTGAGATTCGGCTTGCCTGGCCAGGCAACACCCAGAATTTGTCTGGGCGATTCGCGATTATATCAGGTACGGCGTCGGGCCTCGAAAAGAGCATGCCCGATGCAAAGTCGTTAGCCTTGCGTGACCCCTTCGATAAGCTCGTGCCGACTGCGCCGTCGATCGCGCGAAGGCCTGCCGAAAGCCCACTGGCCAGCTGCCGAAAATCAAGCCGATTGCGGCAAACTGTCGGCACACACGGCGCTCGGGCCTGCATTTTTTTATTCAAAGGGTTCTGCGTTGAACAAGGCATTCACCAAGGAAACCGATAGCGATGGGGATGACGATGGCGCCGAAGGCGCAGTGCCGCCGTTGCCGGCGGGCAGCAAGAACTACATCACGCCGGAAGGCTACGCACGGCTGCGCGACGAACTGCTCCAGTTGATGGACGAGGAGCGCCCGAAGGTGGTCGAGGCCGTCCATTGGGCCGCCAAGAACGGCGACCGCTCCGAAAACGGCGACTACCTCTACGGCAAGAAGCGCCTGCGCGAAATCGACCGCCGCATCCGCTTTCTCACCAAGCGACTCGAGATCGCGGAAATCACGGATCCGTCGGTGCACCATGGCCGCGACCAGGTTTTCTTCGGCGCCACGGTTCGCTATGCCGACGAGACCGGCGACGAACGCAGCATCACGATCCTCGGCATCGACGAAGCGGACAGCGCCCAGTCGCAGGTCAGCTGGATTTCCCCGATCGCGCGGGCGCTGCTCAAGTCACGCGAAGGTGATGTGGTGAAGCTCGTGACGCCGGGCGGGGCGCATGAAGTCGAGATACTTTCGGTGAGCTATCCGGTGCCGCGTCCGGCGGCGGCTTAGCGTCCCGGACGCTTTCTCAGGGAACGGGAACTGTCCTCGCAGCGGTCAGCACCGACGCGGTCCGGCGTGCAGCGCGCAGGACGGCATCCAGGTGCGTGCGGTCGCGCACGGCGATCACGAAGCGCAGGTCGGTCGAATCCTGCGGGGTTTCGTCGGCCATCTCCACATGCGTGATGTCGGCTTCCGCGTCGGCCAGCGTGGCGGCCACGCGCGCCAGCACGCCCTTGTCGTTGCGCACGGTGATCACGACGCCGGTCTCGAAGGCGCGCGTCGGTTCGTCCGCCCATTCGACCGCGAAGAAGCGCTCGCTGTCCTTGTGGCGCAGGCGCTGGCCGACGCCGCAGTCCTCGGTGTGCACCACCAGGCCTTCGCCGTGTCCGAGGTAGCCGACGATCTGGTCGCCGGGAATCGGGCGGCAGCACAGCGCAAACCGTACCGATGAGTTCTCGCTGCCGTCGAGCGTGACCGCGCCCTGCGACACGGTTTCGTGCGAGATGAAGCGTTCACGGCTCAGCAGCAGGGCATCGGGCCGTTCGCCCAGCTCGGCCAAGAGCGCCATGAGCCGCTTGGCCACGATGCTGGCGATGCGCTTGCCCAGGCCGATATCGGTCAGCAGTTCGGAGCGGTTGCGGTTGCCGGTGAAGCGCAGCAGCTTCTCCCACAGGGCCTGGTGCTCGTCATCTTCCTCGGGCAGCTTGCCGAGGCCTTCGGCGCGCAGCGCCTGCGCAAGCAGCTTTTCGCCCAGGCCTTCGGATTCGGTGTGCGCCAGGGTCTTCAGGTAGTGACGGATCTTGGAGCGCGCCCGGCCGGTTCGCACGAAGCCGAGCCAGGCCGGGTTGGGCGTGGACACCGGTGCGGTGATCACCTCGACCACGTCGCCGTTCTTGAGCTCGGTGCGCAGCAGCACCTGGTCGCCGTTGATGCGCGCGGCCGAGGTGTGGTCGCCGATGTTGCTGTGGATGGCGTAGGCGAAGTCGACCACCGTGGCGCCGCGGGGCAGCGCCATGATCTGGCTCTTCGGCGTGAAGACGTAGACGGCATCGGGAAACAGGTCGACCTTGACGTGGTCCCAGAACTCGGCGGCATCGCGCGTCTCGTCCTGGATGTCGAGCAGCGACTGCAGCCACTTGGTGCCCAGCCTGTCGTTGCTCGCCGCATTCGGCTCGGCGGCCTTGTAGAGCCAGTGCGCCGCCACGCCGGATTCGGCCACCACGTGCATCGCCTCAGTACGCAGCTGGAACTCGACGCTCACGCCGGCCGGCCCCACCAGCGTGGTGTGCAGCGACTGGTAGCCGTTGAGCTTGGCGATCGCGATGTGGTCCTTGAACTTGCCGGGCAACGGCTTGTACATCTGGTGAAGGATGCCAAGGCCGGTGTAGCAGGCGATCACGTTCGGCACGATCAGGTGGAAGCCGTAGATGTCGGTCACTTGGGCGAAGCTCAGGTGCTTTTCTTCCATCTTGCGGTAGATGGAATACAGCGTTTTCTCGCGGCCCGCGATCCGCAGCGTCATGTTGGCGCTGGCAAAGGCGGCTTCGACTTCGCGCTGCACCTTCTGGATCAGGTCGCGGCGACGTCCGCATGCCTTGGCCACGGCCTTGGACAAGGTGGCGTAGCGCCAGGGCTTGAGGTGCCTGAACGACAGCTCCTGCAGTTCGCGGTAGGTCTGGTTCAGGCCCAGCCGATGCGCGATGGGCGCATAGATCTCGAGCGTTTCGCGCGAAATGCGGGCCCACTTTTCGCGCGGCGCATCGTCCAGCGTGCGCATGTTGTGCGTGCGGTCGGCCAGCTTGACCAGGATGACGCGCACATCGCGCGCCATGGCCAGCAGCATCTTGCGGAACGATTCGGCCTGGTTTTCTTCGCGGGTGTTGAACTGCAGCTTGTCGAGCTTGGTGAGCCCGTCGACCAGCTCGGCGACCGGTGCGCCGAAGCGCTCGATCAGTTCAGGCTTGGTGACACCGCAGTCTTCGATGGCATCGTGCAAGAGCGCCGCCATCAGCGCCTGCGCATCGAGCTTCCATTCGGCGCATTGCGCCGCCACGGCGATGGGGTGGGTGATGTACGGTTCGCCGCTGTTGCGCAGCTGGCCCAGGTGGGCCTCGTCGGCAAAACGGTAGGCGCGGCGTACCAGCTCGGTGTCTTCGGGGCTCAGGTAGTCAAGACGCGCCGTCAATGCAGCAAAGCTTGCGGCAGCCGCGTTCAGCGCCGCCGGACTCGGCTTCGGCGTGCCCGAGGGGGCATGGGACTGATGTTTGGCGACCGCGCTCATGGCTACCACTTTAGCGTGACCGCTCTATGGACGCGTCCAGACATAAAAAAGGCACCGCTTTGCGGTGCCTTTTCGTTGCAGGGCTGCGTCAGATCAGCCCGGCACCTTCTTGAGCATTTCGATGCCGATCTTGCCTTCGGCGATTTCGCGCAGGGCGGTCACGGCGGGCTTGTTCTTGCTCTCGATCTTGGGCGCGTGGCCCTGGCTCAGCATGCGCGCACGGTAGGTGGCGGCCAGGACGAGCTGGAAGCGGTTGGGGATCTGAAGCAGACAATCTTCGACGGTGATGCGGGCCATGATGAGAATCTTTCGGTCGGTGAGCAGGAGATCAGGGGATGTTCAATGCGGCGAAAGTGTCGGCACGTGCACGGCGCTGTGCGGAATACCGAAGCCGCTGAGCGTGGACGATCGCCTTGAGATCAAAAAGCGCGCGCTCAAATAACTCGTTGATTATAACGAAATCGAATTCCCCGGCCCTGGCCATCTCTTCGGCGGCGTTTTTCAGGCGCAATTCGATCACCGAGGCGCTGTCTTCGCCGCGCCGCTCGAGCCGCGAGCGCAATTCCTCCCAGCTGGGGGGCAGGATGAAGATCATCACCGCGTTGGCGAAGGTCTTGCGGATCTGCAGCGCGCCCTGGAAGTCGATTTCGAGGATCACGTCGGCCCCCTGGGCGATCCGCTCTTCGATGGCCCTCTTGGAGGTGCCGTACCGGTGGCCGTGCACATGGGCCCATTCCACGAAGCCGTCCGCCGCAATCAGGGCGTCGAACTCGGGGGGCGAGGCAAAAAAGTACTCGCGTCCGTGCTTTTCCTGCCCGCGGGGCGGCCGCGTGGTGTGCGACACCGAGGGCTGAACGGCCGAGTCCAGCTCCATGAGCGCCTTGACCAGGCTCGATTTGCCGGCCCCGCTGGGCGCGGCGACCACGAAGATATTGCCGGGGTAGTCCATTCTTTCGCTCGTCGTCATTCGATGTTCTGGACCTGCTCGCGCATCTGCTCGATCAGGACCTTCATGTCCACGCCGATGCGCGTGAGCTCCAGGGTTGCCGACTTGGAGCCCAGGGTGTTGGCCTCGCGGTGCAGTTCCTGGATCAGGAAGTCCAGCCGCTTGCCGATTTCGCCGCCCTTCTTGAGCAGGCGCTCGATTTCATCGAGGTGCGAGTTCAGCCGGGTGAGCTCTTCGGCCACGTCGATGCGGATCGCGAAGGCTGTGGCTTCGGTCAGCGCACGGTCCTGGGCCGCTTCGGGCAGCGTGCCGCCGGTGCCTGCGGTCAGGCCCATGGCTTCCTGCCAGCGCTCCAGGAACCGGTTGCGCTGTTGTTCGACCAGCTGGGGCACCAGCGGACCGGCCTGCAGCACCAGGGTGCGCAGTTGGCCGAGGTGCGCCTCGAGCATCTTGGCGAGCCGTCCCCCTTCGCGCTGCCGGGCGGACATCAGCGCTTCGAGCGCCTTGCCGGCGACTTCGAGCAGGTCGGGGCCCCAGTCGCCGCGGGTGGCGCCGTCGCCGCCGGCGAGCCGCAGCACGTCGGCCACGCTCAGTTCGCGGGCCCCCGGCAGCCAGGCCTTGATGCCGTCCTGCACCCCGTTCAGCCGCTGGAGCAGCTTGACGGTGGGCTCGACGACGCCCGCCTGGGCAGTGTTCTCGATGGCGGCACGCACCTCGACCTTGCCCCGCTTGAGCTTGCCAGTGAGCAGTTCGCGCAGCGCGGTCTCATGCTGGCGCAGCTCCTCCGGCAACTTGAAGGTGAGGTCGAGAAAACGGCTGTTGACCGAGCGGATTTCGACCCCGAGCCGGCCTGCGGCGGAAGGCCGTGCTTCGGCTTCGGAGTGGCTGCCTGCGGACCCATTTTGGCCGCTGGCGTAGCCGGTCATGCTGTAAACTGGCATTGCGCCTCACTGTGGTTTTTGCTTGCATGCTCCGAGGCGTCGGTACAGCGTTCGCTTGCCGCACCATCGCCTTCGGGCGAAACTCCCGGATTATGTCAAAGGTCAAGCCTTCGCCCCTGCCGCCCGATACGGTCATTGGTGGTTACCACGTTGTTCGCAGGCTTTCTGCGGGCGGTTTTGGCGTTGGCTACCTCGCCATCGACCCCAGCGGGCAGCAGGTGGCCATCAAGGAATACCTGCCTTCTTCGCTGGCCACCCGCGGGCCCGGCGAACTGAATCCGCAGGTGCCGCCCGAGAAACTCTCCCTTTACCGGCTGGGGCTGAAGAGCTTTTTCGAGGAAGGCCGCTCCCTCGCGCAGATTTCGCACGCCTCTGTGGTCAGCGTGCTCAATTTCTTCCGCGAGAACGAAACCGTCTACATGGTCATGAATTACCTGGAGGGCGCGACCCTGCAGGACTTCGTGGTTACCGCGCGCGACCTGAAGCGGCAGAAAGTCTGCAGGGAATCGACCATCCGCTCCCTTTTTGACGAAATCCTGCGCGGGCTGCGCATCGTCCACCAGTACAAGATGCTGCACCTGGACATCAAGCCTGCCAACATCTTCGTCACCGACGACGACCGCGCCGTGCTGATCGATTTCGGCGCTGCGCGCGAAGTGCTCAGCAAGGAAGGCATCTTCATCCGCCCCATGTACACGCCCGGCTTTGCCGCCCCCGAGATGTACCGGCGCGATTCGTCGATGGGCCCGTGGACCGACATCTACGCCATCGGCGCCTGCATCTACGCCTGCATGCAGGGCTATCCGCCCAACGACGCGCTGCGGCGCATCGAGAAAGACCGGCTCAGCCTGTCGCTGTCGCGCCTGCGCGGTGTGTACTCCGACAACCTGATCGAAGTGGTCGAGTGGTGCATGTCGCTCGACCCGCTCTCGCGCCCCCAGTCGGTCTTCGCGCTGTAAAAGGAACTGAGCCGCGAAGGCGAGCGCCGCTACACCAAGCTCACGGTGGGCGAGAAGGTGCGCCTCTCGATCGACAACATCCGTTCCTTCGACAAGAAGAGCCTGCCCCGGGCCGCAGCCCCCACCACACGCCCCGTCTGACATGAAATTCTCTGTCTTCCAGGTCAGTCGCAAGGGCGGCCGTCTCAAGAACGAAGACCGCATGGGCTATTGCTACACGCGGGAGTCGGGCCTGTTCGTGCTGGCCGACGGCATGGGTGGCCATCCGGAAGGCGAAGTCGCGGCCCAGTTGGCCCTGCAGACCATCGCCGCGCTGTACCAGCGCGAAGCGCGCCCGACGGTGAAGGACGCAAAGGCGTTCCTGGCCGAATCGGCCATGGCGGCCCACCAGCAGATCATGCGGTACGCGAGCCACAAGGCCATGCTCGATACGCCGCGCACCACCGTCGTCGCGGCCTTGCTCCAGGGCACCACGGCGACCTGGATGCACTGCGGCGATTCGCGCCTCTACGTCGTGCGCGACGGCCGCCTGCTGACCCGCACGCGCGACCACTCCCACGCCGAGCGCCCGAAGCCCCATGGCTCGGACATGCCGGTCAATCGCAACCTGTTGCTGACCTGCCTCGGCTCGCCGACCACGCCGCTGTTCGATATCTCGCCCCCGCTGCAACTGCAGCGCGGCGATCGCATCATGCTGTGCTCCGACGGCGTGTGGGGCGTGCTCGACGATGCATTGATCGTCCACACGCTCTCCTCCGGCAAGCCGGTGTCCGATGCAGCCCCCGACCTGGCCGAGATGGCGCTGCGCAAGGGCGGCGCCCACAGCGACAACGTGACCCTGATCGCGCTCGAATGGGCAATGTCCGACAGCTCGGGCGAAGACCACGGCATTTCCACCGAAACCATCGACGACGGCGTCTTCGCCTCGACCATCCAGGCCGGCATGCCGTCGGACAGCGAGATCGATGACATGGACGAAGACGCGATCGAGCGCTCCATCGCCGAGATCAACGAAGCCATCCGCCGTTCGGCTGCGCGCAAGACCTGAGCGCGCTGTTCCCCTTTTTCTTTTCCAGCTTCAAACAATGACTGCTTTCACACGAAGCGGCGGCCGTGCCGCCGACCAGCTGCGCCCGGTGCGCATGACCCGTGGCTTCACGATCCACGCCGAAGGCTCGGTGCTGATCGAGTTCGGCCAGACCCGCGTGCTGTGCACTGCCTCGGTCGAAGAACGCGTGCCGCCGCACAAGAAGGGCAGCGGCGAAGGCTGGGTGACGGCCGAGTACGGCATGCTGCCGCGCGCCACCCACACCCGCAGCAGCCGTGAGGCCGCCAAGGGCAAGCAGACCGGCCGCACGCAGGAAATCCAGCGCCTCATCGGCCGCTCGATGCGTGCCGTGTTCGACCTGGCCGCCCTGGGCGAACGCACCATCCACCTCGACTGCGACGTGCTGCAGGCCGACGGCGGCACGCGCACCGCGGCCATCACCGGCGCCTTCGTTGCCGCACAGGACGCGGTCAACAAGCTGCTGGCCGCCGGCACCCTGGCCGCCTCGCCGATCAAGGGCCACGTGGCCGCCATCTCGGTGGGCATCGTCGGCGGCACGCCGTTGCTCGACCTCGAATACACCGAAGACTCAAGCTGCGATACCGACATGAACGTCGTGATGACCGGTGCCGGCCATTTCGTCGAAGTGCAGGGCACGGCCGAAGGCGTGGCGTTCATGCGCGAAGAAATGAACATCCTGCTCGGCCTGGCCGAAAAGGGCATCGGCGAACTCGTGAACCTGCAGAAGCAGGTGTTGCTGTCGAACTGAAACCCTCCCAGCTACTGACGTCCGCCAGCCCGGCGTCACAGCCACTTTGACTGATTCATGAAACTGGTCCTGGCCTCCAACAACGCAGGCAAGCTCGCCGAACTCCAGCAACTGTTCGCAGCGCTGGCCGTCACCCTGGTGCCGCAGTCGGCGCTGGGCGTGGGCGAGGCTGAAGAACCCTTCCGCACCTTCGTCGAGAACGCGCTCACCAAGGCGCGCCACGCGAGCGCAGCCACCGGCCTGCCGGCGATTGCAGATGACGCTGGCCTGTGCGTCGATGCCTTCGGCGGCCTGCCGGGCGTCGACACTGCGTTCTATGCCACGCAGTTCGGCTACGCCAAGGGCGATGCCAACAACGTCAAGGCGCTGCTCGAACAGCTCGACGGCGTGGTCAACCGGCGCGCGGCGCTGGTCAGCACGCTGGTCGCGCTGCGCAGCCACGACGACCCCGAACCGCTCATTGCTGTCGGCCGCGTGGTCGGCGAGATCGCGCCTGCGCCGGTCGGCGACAACGGCTTCGGCTTCGACCCCGTGATGTACCTGCCCGCGTTCGGCAAGACCTTTGCCCAGCTGACGCCCGAGGTCAAGAACGCCAACAGCCACCGCGGCCGTGCCGCACAGGCGATGCTGGCGTTGATGCGCGAGCGCTGGCTGTAATGGCCACTGTCTTCCCGATCCAGCCGGCGCAGTCCACGGGCGCGCCGCAGGCCAACGACGTGCTGCACTGGATGCGACCCGGCCCGTTGCAGCTGTCGGCATTGCCGCCGCTGTCGCTCTACATCCATCTGCCGTGGTGCCTGCGCAAGTGCCCGTACTGCGACTTCAACTCGCACGAATGGCGCGCCACGAGCGCGGCCGATGCCGAGGGCATTCCCGAGACGGCGTACCTCGATGCGCTCGTGGCCGACCTGGATGCCGCGCTGCCGCTGATCTGGGGCCGCACCGTCCACACCATCTTTATCGGCGGGGGCACGCCCAGCCTGTTCTCGCCCCAGGCCATCGACCGCCTGCTGGGCGACGTGCGCGCGCGCCTCAAGCTCGCACCCGATTGCGAGATCACGCTCGAAGCCAATCCCGGCACCTTCGAGCGCAACCGCTTGCGCGCCTACCGCGCCGCCGGTGTCACGCGCCTGTCGGTGGGCGTGCAGAGCTTCAACGACGAGCACCTGACGGCGCTGGGCCGCGTGCACGACCGCGCCCAGGCCATCGCTGCGGTGGAAGAGGCCGCAAGCGCCTTCGACACCTTCAACCTCGACCTGATGTATGCGCTGCCGGGCCAGACGCTCGAAGACCTCGATGCCGATCTCTCGCAGGCGCTGGCCCTCGCGCCACCGCACATCTCGGTCTACCACCTCACCATCGAGCCCAACACCTGGTTCGCGAAATTTCCGCCGACGCTGCCCGAGGACGACATCGCCTATGCGATGCTCGACCGCATCACCGAGCGGACCAGCGAGAGCGGCATGTCGCGCTACGAGGTGTCGGCCTATGCGCGCGATGGCCACAGCTGCGCGCACAACCTCAACTACTGGCAGTTCGGCGATTACCTCGGCATCGGTGCCGGCGCGCACAGCAAGCTGAGCTTTGCGCACCGCATCGTGCGGCAGGTGCGTTTTCGCGAGCCGCGTCTGTACATGGACAACGCGCGCGCCGGCGCGGCCGTGTCGCAGAGCGACGAGGTGGCGCTGGCGGATCTGCCGTTCGAGTTCATGCTCAATGCGTTGCGGTTGAAGGCGGGATTCACGCTGCCGCAGTTCAGCGAGCGCACCGGGCTCGCGATGACGTCGATCCAGCGCGGTCTCGAAGAGGCTGAACGCAAGGGGCTCGCGGCGCGGGACCTGTTTCGCGTGTGGCCCACCGAGCGCGGGCTGGACTTTTTGAGTGACCTGCAGACGCTGTTCCTGCCCGACGGGGATTGAGACTGCGCCGTCAGCATAAAATCGACGGTTCCGGAGAGTTGGGTGAGTGGTTTAAACCAGCAGTCTTGAAAACTGCCGACGGGAAACCGTCCGTGAGTTCGAATCTCACACTCTCCGCCACTTGAGCGTTCCGCAACGGCCCGCTAAGTCCCGAAATTCTGTTGGATTCCGCCGACTACTGACCCTAGATTGGACTGAACCCCATCGACTGGACCACTGGGGGTCATCAGAACTAAGCCGCCTGCTGAGCAAGTTGGGATTCGAATTCGTTGGGTGGACGGTAACCGAGCGCCGAGTGCAGCCGCTTGGCGTTGTGGACCTCTTCGATGAACCGCGGCAGTCGTGTTGCCACGTCTGCGAAGGTCTCGTAGCCTGCCAAGTACACCTCCTCGACCTTGAGCGTCTTCATGAAGCTCTCGGCCTGGGCATTGTGATGCGGATTGCCCGGTGAGCTCATGGAGCCTCGAAGCCTCCTGCAATGCGCGTCGGTACGTCTCGCTCGCGTACTGACAACCGCGATCCGTATGGTGGATGCAACCCGGCTGCGACTGTCGGCTTCGGACGGCCGAACGCAGCGCAGCCAGTGCAAGCGGTGTGTCGATGCGCCGCGAGATCGCATAGCCCACGACCTTGCGGCTGCACGCGTCGATGATGGCTGCCAGATAGCAGAACCCGGCCTCAATGCGGATGTACGTGAAGTCCGCCACCCACACCAGGTCTGGACGGCTCGGGATCACGTTGCGATAGAGGTTCGGGAAGATCGGCGAGTCGTGGTCGCTGTCGGTGGTGCGAACGAAGCGTCGGCGTGGCTTGATGCCCAGACCGTGCAACCTCATGAGGCGCGCGATCCGCTTGTGATTGATGAGGTGACCGCGGCGGCGCAGTTCATGGGTCACACGACGATAGCCGTAGCCGGGAAGCTCATCCTGGATGCTCTCGATGAGCTGAACGACCTGAAGATCGCTCAAGGCGACGACGGTCGATCGAGCAGGTCAGCTTCCTCGCGTGGGCGCCCGGTGGCATTCCATGCGGTGATCTGTGCGACTTCTTGTGGTGCCAGTACCGGCAGGCAAGCAAGCGGGAGCTGAGGCTGGTCCAGCGCGGCATCGAGCAGCGTCATCAACCGCGGTTGCAGGGCTTGAATATCCTCGCTGGAGAAGTAAGCGAGGTGATGGACGAAGTCGAGTTGAACATTGGCATCGGCATGGAACTCACGCACATAGAGCATGAGGGGCTCGGTCTGGTGCTGGTTGACCAGAGGGATGGCGGTGCCTGGGATGTCGCCGAAGGCGGCGGCATAGTCGTGGCGTTCGTAGGACAGTCCGACGTCAAAGAGCTGCTGCTGGCCGGCGCCGAGCCGACCGAGTTCGCGGTTGAGAGTGCTGATGGGGAAGCGTTGGTGGCGGTAGTCCTGGCGCAACTCGCGGCCGATGGCCTGCATCAGTTGGGGGAAGCTCAAGTCGGGCCCCAAGCGCAGATGCGTGGCAGTGACGCCGACGAACAGACCCGCGGTGGCCTTGAAGGCAGCGTTGGCGCGGTTGAGCACGGGCAGGCCCAACGTGAGTTCGTGACGTCCGGCGATCCGGGTGAAGTAGACGTACACCGCGGCCAGCAGCGCGTGGAAGGTGGTGGCGCCATGGGACTGAGCGAAGGCACTCAGGCGGTCGTACCAGGGGCGCGGCAGCGTGAACGAGTTGCAGCGGCTGGGGGCGTGGCCGGCGGGCCACGCGGTGGCGCGGCGCGAGCAGCGGCTCGGGCGGCGGCTGGAATTTATGCAGCCAGTACTGGTGCTGGGTCTCGAAGGCCGTGAGGCCTGGTATTGCTGGTCGTTGTCGACGAAGGCTTGGTACGACGGCGCGGTGAGATCGGGCTCGCGGCCTTCAAGCAAAGCGGTATAAAGCTCACCGTGAGAGCGCGTCAACAGCGCAATGGTCCAGCCGTCGGCGATGAGGTGGTGATAGCAGCCGAAGTACAGGAACGAAGTGGGCCCGAGCTGCAGCAGTGCGTAGCGGAACAGCGGCTCACCGTACAGCAAGAACGGTTCGTCGAAGCGCTGCTGCATCCAGGCCATGGCGGCTTGCAATGGATCGTTGGCGGAGGAGAAGTCGTGCAGAGGCACGTCGACCGTCAGGTGGGCCCAGGCTTGCTGCGGCACGTCGCCCTCGTCGCCTGCTACCAGCGCCGTGCGCAGCACGTCGTGCTTGAGCACCAGTAGCTGGGCTGATCGCCTGAACAGCGTCACGTCCAGCGGCCCCTCCAGCCGCATGTAGCCGCCGATGTTGTACAGCGGTGAGCCTTCGCCCTGCAGCACCTGTTCGAACCAGACCTCCCGCTGCGGCGAAGTCAGGGGACGTTGTGGATCATTCGAAGATGAATCCTCGATGACTTGATCAGCTGTACTGGAGGCGACCCCGGGCACGCGCTCTCTGTTGTTGTACATGCTCTCGAGCCGACTTAGATCTGATGAATGCATAGGGAAAACTGACTCCGTGGCGTGCATGACCCTGAGGGTTCGATGTGACAGTCCATTGCGGCAGGTTAATTTTCGCAAATCATTTAGATTTTATAAAATAGTTTTTAAGGGGGCAAGTATCTGGGAAACCAGAAAGGCATCGGTTG
>CAMATD010000149.1 GCA_945860785.1 Variovorax sp. YR752
GAGAGAGAGAGAGAGAGAAAAAATGTCTCTGGCAACGCTCGCTCACCGTCATCCGCGCATCGTGGATTGGGGCATTCACATCGACCGCACGCCGGCGGCCGGCTGGCTTGCGCTGCAGTTCGCCGCGCTGACGCCCACCTGGGCCTGGATGGTCCAGCGCATGCGCGATGGCTCGGACGACCCCTTGGGCCTGGTGGCGCTGGTCGCGCTCGCCGCGTTGGCATGGCAATGCAGGCGCGAACTGCGTGCCTCGCCGCGGCTGGGCTGGCTCGCGTTGGCGGGTGTCGGCACCGTGCTCGCGACGCTGTTGCGCTTCGGGCTCGGTTTCGTGCCCGCGCTGCCGCCGCTGGCGGCGGGGTTGGTGGCTTTCTTGCCGAGGCGCGTGGCCGCATTGCCGGTGGCGGGTCTCGCTGTGCTTGCGCTGCCACTGTTGTCGTCGCTGCAGTTCTATGCGGGCTATCCGCTGCGCGTGGTGACGGCAGAGGCCAGCCGCTGGCTGCTTGCGCCGGCTTTCAGCGTGGCGCGCGAGGGCACGAGCCTGATGATCGACGGCTGCCTGGTGATCGTCGATGCGCCCTGCTCGGGCGTGCAGATGGTGTGGCTGGGCTATTTCACGGCCTGCGCCGTTGCGCTCTGGGCGCGTCGCAGCGACCGGGCTTTCCTGCGTCGCCTTCCCATGGTCGGCCTGCTGGTGCTGGGCGGCAACATCGTTCGCAACAGCATGCTGATCGCCTTCGAAGGCGCCGGCCACGCGTTGGCGCCCTGGGCGCACAACACGCTGGGGCTGGTTGTGCTGGCGGTCGTATGCGGCAGCATCGCGCGCCTGATGGTGCCCGCGCGCGCTATTCTGGAACCCGCCGATCACCCCATCCCGGGCCTGATCACCACGCAAGGAGGCCGCCATGTCGACACCATTCTTTGAGCGCTGGTTTGCGAACCATTTCATTAATCGCATCGGGCACAAGACGGCCTTTGCGTCTGCGATGGTGCTGTGCATGCTGTGGTCCACCGCCGCGGCGCTGCGCGCGCCGGTCGCCTCTCCTGCGATGGCCGTTTCGCACGAATGGCCGAGTCAATGGGATGGCGTTCCGTTGCGCCCGCTGGCCTTGAGCGAGGTCGAGCAGCGCTTTGCCGATCGCTTTCCGGGCGCCATCGGCCGCATGACAGATGGCACGCAGACCCTCGTGATGCGCGAGGTGAACCAGCCCACGCGCATGCTCCATCCGGCGGCGGATTGCTACCGCGCCCTCGACTACCGCATCGAACAGGCGCGGCTGGAGCGCGACGCACAAGAGCGTTTGTGGCGCTGTTTTGTTGCGCAACGGCACGGCGCGCAAAAGTTCCGCGTTTGTGAGCGCATCGTCGATGCCCAAGGCACGGCTTTCACCGACACTTCAGCTTGGTACTGGTCGGCGGCCAGCGGGCAGTCGACCGGTCCGTGGCAAGCCGTCACGGTGGCGAGACCGATGTGAGAGCGAGTTTGTGAAGAAGACCCTGCGATTTGTGCTTTTCGGGCTGCTGGCCCTCGTATTGACAGCGCTTGTAGCTATCTTCCTGATAGTGAAGATCGCGCTAGTGCCGGCTGCGGGCGAGTGGAGCACCACGGTCAAGGCCGGCCCGCTGAATTTCGAGATCGGGGTGCCGACCGCCGTGCGGCTGGCCACCTCGTCCTGGTTTGCGCCGCGGCTCGACGGCCATTCGCTCGACACCCGCTTTGGCACCGTGCACTTCGCCTGGAACGAAGTGGGCCGGCCTGCAGGAGATGCGCTGCGCGCCCTGCAGCGTCGAGGTGCCGGCGCTCGGCACGCAGCCGATCAGGGTCGAACGCCTGACGCCACCGTGCAGCGCGACGGCAACACGCTGAACGGCACCTTCGAAGCCACGCCCCTGAGCACCGACACGAGCGTGATCCAGGGCCAATGGGAAGGCCGCCTGGCACCGAAGAACCTCCATCTCAGCGCCAAGGTCCAGGATGCGCCCATCGCCCGCTGGTACGCGGTGCTGGTGCCCACGCTGCCCGAGCTGCAGCGCGCACGCATCGGCGGCACGCTGGCGTTGAGCGCGCAGCTCGTGCTGCCCGAAGCGACCTTCGCGGTGCAGCCCACCATCAGCCAGTTCACGGTCGAGGGGCTGGGCACCGAGGCCATGCTCGGCGCGCGCACCAGCTGCGGTCCGTCCGCCAGGCTGGCCAACGACAGCTGGCTGGCGCGCGCGGTCATCGCCGCCGAAGACCAGCGCTTCTTCACCCATGCGGGCTACGACCTGACCGAGATCCTCGCGTCGATCGACAACAACCAGAAGGACGGCCAGACCAAGCGCGGCGGCAGCACGCTCACGCAGCAGCTCGCCAAGCTGCTGGTCACGGGCAGCGACCGCACGGCCGAACGCAAGCTGCGCGAAATGCTCTATGCGGTCGAGATGGAGCAGACGCTGGGCAAGGCCCGCATCCTGCAGCTCTACCTCGACAACGCGCCCTGGGGCGGCAACATCTGCGGCGCCGAGGCGGCAGCACGGCGCTATTTCAAGCGCAGCGCGCGCACGCTGGAGCCCGCGCAGGCCGTCTGGCTCGCCTCGATGCTGCACAAGCCGCAGGCCGTGCTCGAACAATGGCGGCGCGACGGCCGCATCGACCCGGACCGCACCAAGTGGGTGGCTGAAAGCGTGCGCGGCATCAGCCGCGTCCAGCGCGAAACGCTGCTCAAGAGCGTGGCTGCGGCCAAGTTCACCGCACCGGAGGCCAATACACCATGAGCGCCGCGCCGGGCCGCCCCAAGCAAGCTGCGCACCGCAGTGCGAAACACGGAGGTATTCCAATGACCGCAGCACCCAGCATTGCCGACATTGAAGCCATCGAACGCGCCACCGTCGCGGCGGTGTCCCCCGAAGCATCCGAGGAGCTCGACGGCTGGCTGCTGCCCTTCGATGGCGGCACCGTCAAGCGCGCCAAGTCGGCCGTGCCGCTGCACCGCAGCGCGGTCGACCATGCCACGCTCGACCGCATCGAAGACCGCTACGACAGCCGCCAGGTCGTGCCTGCGCTTCGCCTGGCCGACGCCGAATGCTTCGACGGACTGCGCGCCGAGCTGGAGCGGCGGCACTACGTCGAAGACAGCCCCACCTGCGTGCAGATCGGAACGCTCCGGCAGATGCGGCAGGCCGTTGCCGGCGGCGCTGCGCTGGCCGATGTCGACCTCGACCGCGCGCCCGACGATGCCTGGGCCGCGTTGTTCCTCGGCGAGAGTTTCGACCCGGTGGACGGCGCCCACCGGGTGCGGTCGCTCGCCCGCGCCAAGGGTTCGCTCTACGCCAGCGTGCGCGAAGGCGGCCGCACCGTGGCGGCAGGTGCGATGGCTTTCGGACATGGATGGGCCAGCGTGCACGGCATGCGGACCGACAAGGCGCACCGGGGCAAGGGACTGGCCGGGCGCGTGCTGGCGGGGCTTGCGCAGGCAGCGCTGACCCGGGGCTTCGAACGTGTGTTCCTGCAGGTCGATGCCCAGAACCAGCCTGCGCTCATGCTCTACCGCCGGACCGGCTTCACGACCCAATGGCACTACCGCTACTGGCAGCGCCAGCAGTGGCCGAAATGACCGGCGGCTAGACGGCCTTCGAGGGCCCGTCGTCCACGCCAAAGCCGAAGCGCACGTCCCGCAGCGTGGCGTCGACAAGATCGATCGGGTTGTCGAATTCCGGCGTCACCTTGACGATGCCGCGCAGGCGCTGGTCGATCAGCAGGACCGCCAGGCCGTGCACATAGCCCCAGGCCGAAGTGATCCGCATGGCCTCGGCGCCGCCCAGTGAGACCGTCGTGCCCGGCGATGTTTCCGGCCTGGCGCCGATGATCGCGGCCATCACCCGCATCGCGCCGCCGGCGGCTTCGATCAGCGCGGGGCGCTGCATGTCGATCTTCTCGTTGCGGAACATCAGGCCGAACATCGCGTCGTTGTCATGGGCGAAGTGCACATAGGCATGTGCGATCGCATTGCGCCGCTCGCGCGCATCCGCACTTTCTTGCGCGGCGGTGCGCATGGCCTCGGTCAGGCGCCGGAAACCGACCGCGGCCAGCTCGCTCACCAACCCCGTCGTATCGCCGAAATGATGCTTGGGCGCCGTGTGCGACACCCCCGCCTCACGCGCAATGGCCCGCAGGCCCAGGCCCGGAATCCCGTCGCGCAGCAGCACCGCCTCGGCCGCGGCCAGCAGCGCCTCGGGCAGCGAGCCGTGGTGATAGCGCTTGGGCGGGGCGTCGGTGGTCATCGTGAAAGGGCAACAAGGAGGTCAAAAATCTTACCACTGGAAAAATCTCTTGACTTCGTGCGTGGACTCATTGATCTTTCCACTGGAAAGATAACTCGACTCCACCTCGATCGAATCCCAGGAGCCCCTGATGAACGATGCCTTTCCCCGCAGTACGCCGCCGCCCAACATGGCGCCGATCGACTTCGAAACCGAGCTCGGCCTCCTGCCCTTGCAAGGCACCCTGCCCGCCGGCCTGCGCGGCACGCTGGTGCGCAACGGGCCGAACCCGGTGGTGCCCGATCCCAAGGCGCACTGGTTCGCGGGCGACGGCATGCTGCATTCCTTCACCCTGGCCGATGGCGAGGTGCGCTACCGCAACCGCTGGGTGCGCACCGATTTCTGGCGGGCCGCCGCCGAAGGGCGGGATCTGGCAGGCGGCTTCCAGACGGCGCCGACCGGCGAAGCGCCCACGCAGCACGACGACGGCACGGCCAACACCAACGTGATCGGCCATGCCGGCCACATGCTTGCGCTCGAAGAGGCGCATTTGCCGATGGAAATCGACCTGCCCACGCTCGACACCCTGGGCGCCACTGATTTCGGCGGCGGCCTGCACGGCAGCTTCACCGCCCATCCGAAGACCGACCCGCGTACCGGCGAACTGCTGTTCTTCGGCTACGGCACGCCGGAGCGGCTGTCGAACGGCATGAGCTTCGGCGTGATCTCGCCCGAGGGGCGCGTCACGCGCTTCGAGCGTTTCGAGGCGCCCTACGCCAGCATGGTCCACGACTTCATGGTGACCGACCGCCATGTGATGTTCCCCATCATGCCACTCACTGGGAGCATGGATCGCGCCAAGAGCGGCCGCCCGCCCTATGCCTGGGAGCCCGAATACGGCACCCGCGTCGGCCTGATGCCGCGCGACGGCAGCACCGCCGACATCGTCTGGTGGCGCGGCCCGGCCTGCTATGTGTTCCACGTCATGAACGCGTGGGAGGCCGAGGGCAGCCTGTTCGCCGACGTGATCCAGTTCCCCACGCCGCCGCTCTTTCCGCGGCCCGATGGCTCACCCATCAGCGACAAGACGCCGCCGAGCCGGCTGGTGCGCTGGCAGTTCGACTTCTCAAACCCGTCGCGCGAATTCACGCAGACGCAGCTCGAAGAAATTCCGGGTGAGTTCCCGCGCATCGACGAGCGCTTTGCCGGCCTGCCTCATCGCCACGGCTGGTATGTCCGCCGTGCCGTCTCGGGGCCCGGCGAGCCGCAGCGCCTCTACGCGGGCCTGATGCATATCGACCACACCACACCGAAGCGCGACATGTACCTGTTCCCCGCGCCGGACATGGTGTCGGAAGGCGTCTTCGTCCCCCGCGCGCCGGATGCGGAAGAAGGCGACGGCTGGCTGCTCGCCACCGTGTGGCGCGGCGCCACCAACACCAGCGACCTCGTGATCTTCGACGCCCGCGCGATCGCTGCGGGCCCCGTCTGCGTGGCCTCGCTGCCGCACCGCGTGCCGGTCGGCTTTCATGGCAACTGGTTTGGAGAACGCACATGAGCATGCTGCTGGCCTTCGCGCCCTTCATCGTCTTTGCCCTGTTCGACCGCATGTTGGGCGTGGTGCCCGCGTTGTCGGCGGCCGCGCTCCTTTCCGCAGCCCTTCTGCTGCGCGACTGGATCACCCCCAAGCGCACGGTGAAGGTGCTGGAGATCGGCACCGCACTGCTCTTCGGCGGCCTTGCGCTGTACGCCGTGGCCACACACACCGAGTGGTCGCTGCTGGGCGTGCGCCTGCGCGTCGATGCCGGACTGCTGCTGGTGGTGCTCGCATCGATGGCCATCCGCCAGCCCTTCACGCTACAATACGCCAAGGAGCAGACACCGCCCGAACTCTGGGAGCAGCCGGGCTTCAGGCTGGTCAACAACGTCATCACGGCCGCATGGGCCGTGGCCTTCGGGCTCATGGTGCTGGCGGACGTGGCCATGATCTACGTGCCCGCGCTGCCCCTGTGGGTGGGCATTGCGGTGACGATCGCGGCCATCGTCGGCGCGATCCGCTTCACGAAGTGGTATCCCGAGCACATGCGGCCAAATTTCAGGCTGCCGGCTGACACGGGAGCGCACAGCCCCACCGGTGGCGCGGTCGCGGGGTTAGTGACACCATGGGGTGCATGAAGAAGAACGCAAACCACCCCACCGAACCCGTCGTCACGCCCCGTGGCCTCGACCACATCGTGGCCGGTGTCTCCACCAGCGACGGCGACGGCGTCAAACTCACCCGCGTGCTGCAGCAGCCGCTGCAGAAACGGCTCGACCCCTACCTGATGCTCGACGCCTTCGGCAGCGACAACCCGGGCGACTACATCGGCGGCTTTCCGAACCATCCGCACCGGGGCTTCGAAACCGTCACCTACATGATCGCGGGCCGCATGCGCCACCGCGACAGCGCAGGCCACGAAGGGCTGCTCGAAAACGGCGGCGTGCAATGGATGACCGCCGGCCGCGGGCTCGTGCACAGCGAGCTGCCCGAGCAGGAAGAAGGCCTGATGGAAGGCTTTCAGCTCTGGCTCAACCTGCCCGCGAAGGACAAGATGCGCGAGCCCTGGTACCGCGACATCCAGGCCGAAGAGATTCCCGAGTACACCACCGCCGAAGGTGTGCACGTGCGCGTGATCGCGGGCGAGAGCCACGGCATCCAGGGCGCGGTGCGCCGCGAGCACACCGAACCGCTCTACCTGGACATCACGCTGCCGCCCGGGGCCGAGTTCGCGCAGCCGCTGCCGGAGGACCACAACGTGCTGGTCTACGTGTTCCGCGAATCGCTCTGGGTCGCGGGCAGTGAAGTGCCGACGCGCCGCATGGCCATCCTCGCGAACGACGCTGGCAGCGACGGCCTGGTGCTGCGTGCCGGCGCCACCAACCACAGCCCGGCGCGCGCGCTGCTGATTACGGGCAGACCGTTGCGCGAGCCGATCGCGCAGTACGGCCCCTTCGTGATGAACACGCAGGAAGAGGTCAAGCAGGCCGTGCACGACTTCCAGAACGGCCAGCTCGGCTGAGCTGCTGTAGTCGCGGGCCTACCGAAAGTCGGCATCGCGTGCAGATCGCATCGTTGCATGTGGCGCATAGATTGCGCCCATGCCCCCCCACGATCCGCAAAGGACAGGCGCCCGACACGCTGCAGCGCGCCCAGTTCCATGACCGCTTCATGCAGCCCTTCCAGGACCCGGCCTTCAAGGCCGAGACCAGCGCGCTGCAGCGCGTCGAACTGATCGCCTGGGAGGCCTACCAGGAAGGCCGCAAGGCGCCCGTGACACGCAAGGCCGGGCCCGGTTATGCGGACCCCGACTACGACCTCTCCGTCGACTGGCTCGAAGCCAAGGCGCACATCGATGCCGCGCAGGCGGCCTGGGGCCAACCGCAGACGCGCTCGCGCGTGCTGCTGGTCAACGGTTCGCCGCGCAACGACGGCACTTGCCCCGGCGAGATCTCCAAGACGTGGCGCCTCACCGAACTCGCCCGCGAAGTGCTCGAGGGCAGCGGCATCGAAGCCGACGTGCTCGACCTGAGCCTCGTCACGTCGGAATACGGACGGCAGATCCATCCCTGCAAGGGCTGCGTGTCCACCGCCATGCCGCTGTGCCACTGGCCCTGCAGCTGCTACCCCAACCACTCGCTGCGCCAGACCGGCGACTGGATGAACGAGATCTACGAACGCTGGGTCGCCGCGCATGGCGTGATCCTGCTGACCCCCACGCACTGGTACCAGGCGACCAGCCCCTTGAAGCTCATGATCGACCGCCTGGTGTGCGCCGACGGCGGCAACCCCGATCCCACCAGCACCCACGGCAAGAAGCCCGAGGAAGCCAAGGCGCTCGAACTCGAAGGCTGGGGCTACCCCAAGCACCTCGACGGCCGCGTCTACGGCGTGGTGGTGCATGGCGACGTGGCCGGCATCGAAGGCCTGCGCCGCAATCTCACGGACTGGCTCGACTGGATGGGCCTGATCGATGCCGGCACGCAGGCGCGGCTCGACCGCTACATCGGCTACTACGAGCCCTATGCCACCAGCCACGACACGCTCGACGCCGATGCCGACGTGCAGGAAGAAGTCCGCAACGTGGCGCGTGCCGTCGCCCGGGCAGTCGGCGAGCTGCGTGCCGGCAGGCTGCAGGCGCCGGACCGCGGGTTGAAGCGCCCCAGGCCCAAATAAGTCACAGCGCCCGCGGCGTTCGCGCGGCACGGTTCACCATTCTTTACGCAAGCTCACTTCCGGCTAACGGTGGCGATACAGAGGTCTTCCACACTTCGTTTCACCTGCTGCCCATCGGTGGCGGGCTTCTTCGAAAGGAAGCACTTCTCATGATTTCTCTTCGCCAACGCATCGTCTGGGCCAGCCTGCTGGGCTCCGCCGCTCTCGCCTCTTCGGGCGCCTTCGCACAAGCGCCGGCCGCCTCCACCACCGCGCCCGCCGCTGCCGTGGCCCAGGCCGACACCACGGCCGTCCCCAAGGCGCAGCACAAGCGCATGGACCCCGCCAAGCGCATGGAGCGCATGCAGGAGCACCGTGCCAAGCGCCTCGCCGCGCTGAAGGACAAGCTCAAGCTGACCACGCCCCAGCGCCTGGAACGCATGCAGACCCGCCAAGCCGAGCGCAGCGCGATGTTCGCCAAGCGCGCCGAAGCCACGAAGACCTTCTACGCCGAGACGGTGCACTTCGGTGCCCATGGCCAGCGTTTCCATCGCGGTCATGAAGGCCACGAACGCGGCGCGGCGCCCACCAAGAGCTGAGCCGCCGACCGCCGGTGACGGCGGCAACGAAAAAGCCCGCAACGCTTCGAGCGCTGCGGGCTTTGTTCATTCATGCTTTGGTTCCTATTGCGGCGTGCCCGTCTTTTCGGTCGGGTTGGTCGGCACTTCCGGGCGCTCGCCCTTCTGGCCGAACTGCGGCTTCACCTTGCGCGCCTGCTGGCTGACCTCCGCACGGGACATCTCGCCGGTCGGTTGCGGCATGGCGTTGGGTTGGTGATTGACCGTGGTCGTGGCTTCGCCCTTGGACACCAGGCTGTTGGCGTTGTTGCGGTTTTGAGCGCGCGCCTCGGCCTTCACCGCATCGCGGGAAGCCGGCATCGAACTGTCGGTGGTCTGGGCATTGCCGATGGCGGCCACGCCGAGCAGGCCGGCGAAGAGGGTTGCGTGGATAAGACCTTGCTTCATGGAAGACTCCTTTTTTGCTTGTCTCGGTTGAGAAGAAAACACGAGCTTTTGCGTTGGCTCTGAATTCACCTAGGAGCCCCGCCCCGGAGGCCGCGTCAGGGTGCGGCAGGCCTGCCTGTAGGAGCCGGCCGCCCTCGCACGAAAGGCATCGAAGAAGGTGGCGCGTTCCTACAGGCGCGGCGGGCGCGGCAACGTACAACCCCAAGACCGATGTCTTCTTCCCCGATTCCCGCTGCTGCCGCGCCTGCGCCGACTTCGCTCAAGGTCATGACGGTGAACACCCACAAGGGCTTCACCGCGCTCAACCGCAAATTCATCCTTCCCGAGCTGCGCGATGCCGTGCGCACGGTGGGTGCCGACGTGGTGTTCCTGCAGGAGGTGCTCGGCACCCATTCGCGCCACTCGCGCAAGGTCAGCAACTGGCCGGAGGCGCCGCACTACGAGTTCCTGGCCGACACCATGTCGGCCGCAGTTCGCCTATGGGCGCAACGCGGTGTATCCGAAGGGCCACCACGGCAATGCGGTGCTCTCGAAATTTCCGATCGTGCATTTCCGCAATCACGACGTGTCGGTGAGCGGCCCCGAGAAGCGCGGATTGCTGCACTGCGTGTTGCGTCTGCCGGACCGCACCGTCGATGTCCATGTGATCTGCGCGCACCTCGGCCTTGCGGAAACGCACCGGCAGCAGCAGCTCGAGTTGCTCTGCCATATCGTGCGCGACGAAGTGCCGGCCGATGCACCGCTGATCGTGGCCGGCGACTTCAACGACTGGCGCGGCCGCGCGCACGAGGTGCTGGCGAAAGGCGCCTTGCTGCGCGAAGTGTTCGTGCAGGCCAACGGGCGGGCCGCCAAGACCTTTCCGGCGCGTTTTCCGGTGCTGCAGCTCGACCGCATCTACGTGCGCAATGCCGGCGTGCATGCGCCCGTGGTGCTGCCGCGCAAGCCCTGGTCGCACCTGTCGGACCATGCTCCGCTGGTGGCCGACATCGACCTGTGAGCGGGGCCACCATGCGCAACGGCAACCATTGGGTCGGCGGCAACCGCATCGAGCTGCTCGAGAACGGCGAGGCGTTCTTTCCGCGCGTGTTCGATGCGATCCGGCAGGCGCAGCGCGAAGTCATCATCGAGACCTTCATCCTGTTCGAGGACAGGTCGGCCTGGAACTGCATGCCGCGATGCGCGCGGCGGCGCAGCGCGGCGCCAAGGTCGACCTGATGATCGACGGCTTCGGCTCGCCCGATCTCTCGCGCGAATTCATCGAGGGGCTGACCTCGGCCGGCGTCAAGGTGCGGGTGTTCGACACCGGCCAGCGCTTCCTGGGCCAGCGGCTCAATATGTTCCGGCGCATGCACCGCAAGATCGTGGTGGTCGACGGCGAGCGCGCCTTCGTCGGCGGCATCAACTACTCGGCGGACCACCTGCTCGACTTCGGTCCCAAGGCCAAGCAGGACTATGCGGTGGAGCTCGCAGGGCCCATCGTGGCGGAGATTCACCAGTTCGTGCTGCGTGCCATCGCCGTCGGCGGCAAGGGTGCGGGCTGGTTCCGCCGTCGACTCAGGCAGGCGCCAGCCGTGGGCCAGCCGTGGGCCAGACGAGCGCCAGCCGTGGGCCAGACGAGCGCCAGCCGAGCGCCAGACGTGGGCCAGACGTGGGCCAGACGTGGGCCAGACGTGGGCCAGACGAGCGCCGGCGAAGTCGACGCGATCTTCGTCACGCGCGACAACCGCCGCCACACCAACGACATCGAGCGCCACTACCGCGCCGCGATCCGCTCGGCGCGCGAACGCATCGTGATCGCCAACGCGTATTTCTTCCCCGGCTACCGGCTCATCAAGGAATTGCGGCGTGCCGCGCGGCGCGGCGTCGATGTGCGGCTCATCCTGCAGGGCGAGCCCGACATGCCGATCGTCAAGACGGCCGCGAGCATGCTGTATCACCACCTGCTGCACGCCGGCGTTCGCATCTACGAGTACTGCGCGCCCGCTGCACGGCAAGGTCGCGCTGATGGACGACCGCTGGAGCACCGTGGGTTCGAGCAACCTCGATCCGCTGAGCCTGTCGCTCAATCTCGAGGCCAACGTGGTCGTGCGCGACAAGGCCTTCAACGAAGTGCTGTGGGAGCGCATGGATCAGCTCATGCAGCACAGCTGCAAGCAGATAGCCACGACCGACCTGGCCAGCGAATGGAGCGGCTGGCGGCTGGTGCGCAGCTTCTTCATCTTTCACTTCTTGCGCTGGTACCCCTCGTGGCTCGACCGGCTGCCACGCCATGCGCCGCGCCTGACACCTGCCGAGGCGACCGATCTCGCCGAAAAACAAAAGGGCAGCAACAACGGCGGAGCCACGCAGACGGACGCCGCATGACACGGTCGCGCTGACGCACAGGCCCTGGTGGCCATGGACGCGCCGCATCGGGATCTGGGCCTTCTTCGGCCTGATCGCCTGGCTGCTGGTGAAGCAGGCGCGCACCATCGACTGGGACGAAGTGCTCGAGGCGATTCGCGCGCTGCCGGTGACCACGCTGCTCGGGGCCGGGGCGCTGGCCGCATGCAGCTTCGCGCTCTACAGCACCTACGACCTGCTGGGCAGGCACCTGACGAAGCACAAGCTCGGCACCGGCACCGTGATGGGCGTGACCTTCATCAGCTACGCCTTCAACCTGAACTTCGGTTCGTTGATCGGCGGCGTTGCCTTTCGCTACCGGCTCTATTCGCGCCTCGGCCTCGGCAACGAGACCATCACCCGCGTGCTGGGCTTCAGCATGCTGACCAACTGGCTCGGCTACCTGGTGGTGGCCGGCGCGGCCTTCTGCTTCTGGCCGATGGCGCTGCCGCCCGACTGGAAGATCGGCAGCGGCGGCTTGCGCGTGCTCGGCGCGGTGCTGCTGGCGCTGTCGGCGGGCTACCTGGCGCTGTGCGCTTTCTCGGCCGGGCGCGTCTGGCGCGTGCGCGGCCACACGTTCAAGACGCCGGGGCTTGCGATGGCGCTGCTGCAACTGGCGATGTCATGCCTCAACTGGTCGTTGATGGGCGGCGTGATCTGGCTGCTGCTGCAGGGGCAGGTCGGTTATCCGCATGTGCTCGCGGTGCTGCTGGTGGCGGCGGTGGCGGGTGTCGTCACGCACGTGCCCGCGGGGCTCGGCGTGCTCGAGGCGGTGTTCGTCGCCCTGCTGTCGCACCAGGTGCCGCAAGCCACGCTGCTGGGCGCGTTGCTGGCCTATCGCGGCCTGTATTACCTGTTGCCGCTGGCGGTGGCCCTGGTGGCCTACCTTGTCACCGAAGCCCGCGCAAGACGCCTTCGCACCAGCGCCGCGCGCTAGAAGTGGCGGGTGTAGCGCACCCGGACGAAGTTCTCGCCGGGGTTCGGCTTCTTGATGCCGCCGTTGGAGAAGTGCTGCAGCCGCAGCGAGATCTCGTTCTCGCCGTGTTCGCCGAAGCTGCGGCCCATGCCGATCGTCTCGGTGAACTGGAAGGCCGTGCTGAAGCTGCGGTCGGGCGTCTTGTAGACGTGCTCCATCACGCTGCCGCCGACGCCGCCTTCGGCAAACCAGGGCGAATTGCCATGGTCGAAGCGGTAGCGCCAAGTGTAGAGCGCGCCGATCTGCGCATAGTCGTGCGGGCCGTTGCCGAGCGCGGGTGCATGCCAGTTGCTCAGGAACAGGTCCCAGTAGGAAGTGAGCGCGCCTTCCTGCACCGGCTGGCGCATCGACCACGGCAGCGTGACGCCCATCGTGGCCGAGTTGGTGCTGCCCATTTCGCCGTGCGGTGCGCGACCGCCCTCGATGTAGATGCCGCGTGCGCTGTCCTCGAACGCATGGGCCACCGGGCCCAGCAATCCGAGCAGGCCTGTGAATGCGGCCGCCCGTAGGGGCGTGGAAAGATGAAATTTCATCATACGGTTTACGAATGCAAGTGACGGGAACGGAAGAAATCATTACTTTCCGATTCGCCCGGCGTTCGCTTGCCACGTCATTTCCACGTCGCAGGGGAGGACTTATTCAACAGAAATGCAGGTTGAATTTGTTGCACTGCAGCAATTGCAACGACCGAGGCCTATAGTGGGTCCTCCTTCCCCACGCGCACCCCCCACATGTCGTCTCTTACTTCCGCCGCCCGCCTGGCCAATCCGCTCATGCAGTGGCTCGACCTGGCCGTCAAGACCAACGAGATGCTGCTTTCATCCGGCTCGGTGATCCGCATGCGCACCGAGCGCATCGCCAAGGCCGGGCTCACGCCCAGCGCGGCCGATCTGGCGGAGTTCCAGCTCATGGGCCAGGAGAAGCTCGCCGCAGCGAGCGAATCCGGCGTCGCGATGGTGAAGCAGTGGCACAGCAGCCATTTCTCGTTGGCCAATCGCGCGCTGCAGCAATGGCTTCAGAGCACCACCGCGTTCTTCTCGATGGCCGGCAGCGTCACCCCGGCGCAGGCGGCGGCGCGCAGCGATGTTTTCGTGCAGACCGCCACCCGCACGGCGACCACGG
>CAMATD010000150.1 GCA_945860785.1 Variovorax sp. YR752
GTACGGGCAGGCGCTGTACGGGCAGGCGCTGTACGGGCAGGCGCTGTACGGGCAGGCGCTGTACGAGCAGGCGCTGTACGAGCAGGCGCTGTACGAGCAGGCGCTGTACGAGCAGGTGGTGTACGAGCAGGCGCTGTACGAGCAGGTGGTGTACGAGCAGGTGGTGTACGAGCAGGTGGTGTACGAGCACGAAACCGGCCAGCTCGTGACCGGCAGCCTGATGGACTACGCCGCGCCGCGCGCCGATATCGTCGACACCATGTTCCACATGGAGATGGACGAATCGACCCCGTGCACGAACAACCCGCTGGGCGTCAAGGGCGTGGGCGAGCTGGGCACCATCGGCGCCACGCCGGCCATCGTCAACGCGGTGGCCGGATGCCTTCGCGCGCAACGGTCTGGCGGCCAGCGCACCGCGCCTGCATATGCCGCTGAGCCCGTCGCGGGTATGGGCTGCGATGCACACTGTGGACTGAGCATCTTCAAACGGGTGTTCGAAGGGCGCACACACCATGCTCGTCACCACCGAACTGCAGACCGATCCGATCCGCGTGTCGAGCTACCGCTGCGACGCGGGACCCGGTGCGCAGCCCTTCGCCGCAATGCACGAGGACTATTCGGTCTCGTACGTGCGGAAGGGTAGCTTCGGCTACCGCACGCGCGGCAATGCCTATAAACTGGTGACCGGTTCGGTGCTGGTGGGTTGCCCGGGCGACGAGTACGTCTGCACGCATGACCACCACATCTGTGGCGACGAGTGCCTGGCGTTTCATCTCTCGCCGGGCTTCGTCGACCTGATCGGTGGCGACCAGCGCACTTGGCGCACAGCTGGGCTTCCGCCATTGCCTGAGCTCATGGTGCTTGGCGAACTCGCGCAGGTCGCGGCCGAGGGCGAGAGCGATGTCGGCCTCGACGAGCTGGGCATGTGGTTCGCGAGCCGCTTTGTCGAAGTGGTGGGCGGCCGCATCAAACCGTCGCCGCAGTCCGCCGCCCCACGCGACAGGCGCCGCGCCGTGGATGCCGCGATGTGGATCGACGCCAACTCCCACGACGACATCGGCCTCGACGGCGCGGCGTCCGAAGCGGGCCTGAGTTCGTTCCATTTCCTGCGCCTGTTCTCGCAGGTGCTCGGCGTGACGCCACACCAGTACCTGGTCCGCTCGCGCCTGCGCCACGCGGCGCGCCTGCTCGCGGACGACGTGGCCTTCGACGTGGGCTTTGCCGACCTGAGCAACTTCGTCCGCACTTTCCACCGTGCGGCCGGCGTGTCGCCGCGCGGCTTTCGCCAGGCTGCCAAGGGCGACCGCAAGATTCTCCAAGACCGCATGGCAGCCCTGCTCAATGATGACCGCCTGATCCATTCATCGAGCAGAAAGTCATCGCCATGTACGACCACATCGGACTGAAAGTCAAAGACCTCGCCGCGAGCCGGCGCTTCTACGAGGCCGCGCTTGCGCCGCTCGGCCATGTGCTGGGTTCGCACGACGACAGCTATGCCGGCATCGGCCCGGCCGACGCACCCGCGCTGTGGCTCTATGCGGCCAAGGGTGCGAAGGGTCCGGGAACACACATCGCCTTCCGCGCGGCCGATCACAAGGCCGTCGCGGCCTTCCACAAGGCAGGCCTGAAGGCGGGTGGCACCGACAACGGCGGCGCAGGCCCGCGCACCGACTACAGCCCGACCTACTACGCAGCCTTCCTGATCGATCCGGACGGCAACAACGTGGAGGCGGTCTGCCCCTGAAGGCGCGAAACCCATGACAACGATCTACAAGGAATTCATCGTCGAGGCCGATGCGGAGCAGGTTTGGGATGCGCTGCGCGACTTCGGCGCCGTGCACACGCGCCTCGCGCCCGGCTTCCTGACTGACTGCAAGCTGGACGGCAAGGGCGCTCGCATCGTCAGCTTTGCCAACGGCCTCGTGGCGCGCGAGCTGCTGGTGGGCATCGACGAGCCGAATCGCCGGCTGGCCTACACCGTCACCGATGGCAAGGCCAGCTACCACCACGCATCGGCCCAGGTGTTTGCGGACGGCGAAGGCCGCTCGCGCTTCGTCTGGATCACCGACGTGCTGCCCGATGAATTCGGGGCCTACGTCGAGCCGATGATGGTGAAGGGCGGCGAGGCGATGAAGACGACACTCGAGACACAACGCGGATGATCCCATCCGCTTTGAGCGAGACCCGCGAAGTGCCGGCCGCTCAGAAGTCTTCGAGCGGCAACCCCACGTAGTTCTCCGCCAGCGCGGTGGAGGCCGCATGCGAGTGCACCAGATAGTCGAGCTCGGCTTCCTGGATCTTCTGGCCGAAGGCACCGGTCTCGGGAAAGCGGTGCATCAGCGAGGTGAACCACCACGAGAAGCGCTCGGCCTTCCAGACGCGGCGCAGGCACAGGTCGGAGTAGCGATCGAGCGCAGAGGCCGACTTCTCGCCGTAGAAGATCTCGAACGCACGCGAGAGATAGCCCACGTCGGCCGTCGCGAGATTCAGCCCCTTGGCGCCGGTCGGCGGCACGATGTGCGCGGCGTCGCCCGCCAGGAACAGCGAACCGAAGCGCATCGGCTCCGCCACGAAGCTGCGCAGCGGCGCAATGCTCTTCTCGATCGACGGCCCGGTCACCAATCGCTCGCGCGCCTCGGGGGTCCAGCCGTGCACGCAGCTCGTTCCAGAACGCCTCGTCGCTCCAGTTCTCCACACGCTCTTCGGTCGGTACCTGCACGTAGTAGCGGCTGCGGTGCGCGCTGCGCATGCTGCACAGCGCGAAGCCGCGCTCCGTGTTCGCGTAGCTCAGCTCGTGCGACACCGGTGGCACATCGGCCAGCACGCCGAGCCAGCCGAAGGGGTAGACCTTCTCGTAGGTCTGGATCGCGTCGGCCGGCACGCTCGCGCGGCTCACGCCGTGGTAGCCGTCGCAGCCGGCGATGAAGTCGCACTCGATCTCGTGCATCTGCCCGTTCTTCTCGTAGCGCACGCGCGGCTTGCCGGTGGCGAAGTCCTGCAGGCTGACATTCGCCGCGCTGTAGATGGTCGTGAGGCCTTCGGCGGCGCGCGCTTCCATCAGGTCGCGCGTCACTTCGGTCTGCCCGTAGACCGTGACCTGCTTGCCGCCGGTGAGGCCGTGCATGTCGATGCGATGGCGCGCGCCCTTGAACAGCAGCTCGATGCCCTCGTGCGGCAGGCCTTCGGCCCGGGCCCGTGCATCGACACCCGCGCGTGCCAGCAGATCCATCGTCACCTGCTCGAGCACGCCGGCGCGGATGCGGCCCAGCACGTAGTCGCCGCTCTGGCGTTCGACGATGACGTTGTCGATGCCCGCCTTGAAAAGCAGTTGACCGAGCAGAAGGCCGGCGGGGCCTGCGCCGATGATCGCGACCTGGGTGCGTATGTTCGTGTCTCTGAGAGGGTTTGACGAAGCGTAGGGCGTGGCTGTCACCTTGGCGCGGCACTCCGCGAGGCACTGTGCGATCATGCGAACGCGTGCGCGATCATCGCGCAACACTTCGAACCAAGACGACGAATGACCATCGCCAAAGCCGATTTCATCGAGGGCATCGCCAAGGGAATGGCGGTGCTCGAAAGCTTCGACACCGAGCGCCAGCGCCTCAATGCCACGCTGGCCGCCGAGCGCGCCGGCCTCACGCGTGCCGCCGCGCGCCGCCACCTGTTGACGCTGGCCCACCTGGGCTACCTCGAAACCGACGGCAGCTATTTCTGGATGGCGCCCAAGGTGCTGCGCTTCTCGGGCAGCTACCTCGCTTCGTCGCGCCTGCCGCGCGCGCTGCAGCCCACGCTGAACCGGCTCGCGGCGCAGACCGGCGAGTCGTTCTCCGCGGTGGTGCTCGACGGCGAAGAGGTCGTCATCGTCGCGCGCAGCGGCAGCTACGGCACGCCGACGCGCGTGCTGGCCTACGGCCTGCACCTCGGCGCGCGGCTGCCGGCCCATGCGACTTCCACCGGTCGCGTGCTGCTGGCTGCGATGGCCTCCGCCCAGCTCACGCAGTGGCTCAAGGGCCGGCACCTGCCGCGGCTGACGCCGCACACCGTCACGCAGGCGCGCGGCCTACGCCAGCTGGTTGCCCGCGCGCGCAAGGACGACTATTGTTTTGCCAGCGAGGAACACGAGCTCGGCGTGCAGGCGCTGGCGGTGCCGCTGCGCGACATGCAGGGGCACACGGTGGCTGCGCTCAACGTGGTGCTGTCAGGCGTGCGCTACCAGGAAGAGGCCTTGCAGCGCGACATGCTGCCGCTGTTGTTCGAAGCGGCCCGCGAGGTCCGGTCGCTGCTTTGAACTGAACTTCACCGAAGCCACCGCCTCGAATCCCGGAAACGGAACACAACCATGCGCCTCCTGTTTCTCGAAGACGACGTGATGATCGGCGAGGCCGTGCTCGACCTGCTGCGCGCCGAACAATATGCGGTGGACTGGGTGAAAGACGGCGAGGCCGCCGAATCCGCCCTGCGCACCCAGCAATACGACCTGGTGATGCTCGCCTGGGTGTGCCGCGCCGCGACGGCCTGGAGGTGCTGCGCAGCCTGCGCGCCCGCAAGCAGCGCATGCCGGTGCTGATCGCCACCGCGCGCGACTCGGTGCAGGAGCGCATCGAAGGGCTCGATGCCGGCGCCGACGATTACGTGCTCAAACCCTACGACCTCGACGAATTGCTGGCCCGCATCCGCGCCTTGTTGCGCCGCGCGGCCGGGCGTGCCGAGCCGGTGTACGAGCACATGGGCGTGAGCATCAACCCCGCCACGCGCGAGGTCACGGTGGGCGATCAGCCGGTGGTGCTCTCGGCGCGCGAATGGGCGGTGCTGGAGCCGCTGCTGGCCCGTCCCGGCATGGTGCTCTCGCGCGCGCAGCTCGAAGAAAAGCTCTACAGCTGGAAGGACGAGATCAGCAGCAACGCCGTCGAGGTGTATGTGCACGGCCTGCGCAAGAAGCTCGGTGCCGAACTGATCCGCAATGTGCGAGGCGTCGGCTACATGGTGCCGAAGGTATGAGGCGGAGCCTGACCGGATCGTTGCGCGCCCGCCTGCTGTGGTTCCTGCTCGCGGCCATCGTGCTGGCCGCCGGCGCGCAGGCGCTGGTGGCCTACCGCACGGTGCTCAGCGAGGCCGACGACATCTTCGACTACCACATGCAGCAGATGGCGATGTCGCTGCACGCCGGCCTGCCTCCGAGCGCGGCCGTCGGCGGAATCGGCGGCGGCGAGCAGAACTTCGATTTCGTCGTGCAGGTGTGGACCGCCGACGGCGTGCGCATCTTCGAATCCGCCGACCAGGCGGCGCTGCCGCAGCTGGCGGTGCTGGGCTTTGCCGATGTGCACGCGCGCGGCACCACCTATCGCGTGTTCTCGATGCAGACGCGCGGGCTGGTGATCCAGGTGGCGCAGGACATGGCGGCGCGCCGCAGCATGGCCGGCACGCTGGCGCTGCGCACCATCGCACCGGTGGCGCTGATGGCGCCGCTGCTGATGCTGGTCGTGTCGTGGGTCGTGAGCCGATCGTTGGCGCCGGTGGCGCGCGTGCGCAAGCAGGTGGCATCGCGGCAGGCCGACGATCTGTCGCCGGTGAACGAGGAAGGCCTGCCCGAGGAAGTGCGCCCGCTGGTGCAGGAGCTGAACCTGCTGTTCGACCGGGTGCGCCATGCCTTCGATGCGCAGAAACACTTCGTCGCCGACGCCGCGCATGAACTGCGTTCGCCGCTGGCCGCATTGAAGCTGCAGGTGCAGGGCCTGCAGCGCGCGCCCGACGATGCGGCGCGCGACCTGGCCGTGAGCCGGCTGGTCGCGGGCATCGACCGCGCCACGCGGTTGGTCGAGCAGATGCTCGCACTCGCGCGGCACGAGGCCAGCATGGCGGCCGGTGCGAAGCCGGAGCCGGTCGATCTTGCCGAGGTCGCACGCCTTGCGATTTCGGATGCGGTGGCGGCCGCGCAGGCCCGCGGCATCGACATCGGCATCACGCACGCCGATGCGGCGGTGGTGGTTTGGTGAGGTGTCGAGAAGGCTGATACTGATGCTCCCTTCAAAAAGGAGCCAGGCTTGGATGACGCCAATAGAGAACGGCGCCAGCGTTGGGCGTTGTTGCAGCAGGAGCTGGAAATCACGCACGCAAAGGTGGAACTGGCCTACTACGATCTGCGTAAAAAATTTGAGGCCGCGCTTGCGCAGACCGGCCTAACGCCGACCTTCGCCGAGTTCCAAGAAGTGGATCGGCTTTCTGAAATTGCCCAGCAGAAACGAGACGAGGTGGATGCCTATGTCGAAGAACTCTGGAAGTGAACGATGGCCAAGCCCACTCGCACCGCAAAGCAGTTGCATGCGCTTGTTCTGGAGCGCATCGAGGCAATCCAAGACCTGCGCGGCCAGGTGACGGACGTGCACCGCGGCCACGTGGTGGGCACGGGCGGCGGCGGCGGCGAGCCGAACCGGACCGTGCCTGTGCTGACCGACCGCGGCATGCACCGCGCAGGCATCGCGCGGATCATTCGGACGCTGCAGGGGCAGTTCGACCTGGACGAGTGAAGCCAGCAGCGATACTTCCTGCTTCAAACGATGGAGGCACGGATGAACGGACTGGTGATGCTCGGCCTGTGGAGTCTCGCGGCCGCATTGATCGCGTTGGTTGCTTGCTGGGCGGCTGCTCTGAAGTGGGCGAACGAGAACGCTGGCTTCTCGTCGTGGGTCCAGGCGATTGGCTCGATCGCAGCGATCGGCATTGCCGTCTGGGTCGTACAGCGGCAGCACGGCTTGGAGCGGAAGCGTGAACTCGAGTCCGAGGCTCGCGAACAGAACGCGCTGCATATTGGAGCGCTTCAGCTCATCGGAACCGTCTACAGGCTTGGCGAGAAGGCCAACCAGCATCCCAATGAGAGCCAGTTGGACCTCATGCACCTTTGCATCGAGCTGGAAGGTGTCGCAAACGCTCTCGGCAGAATCGACATTCTTAGATTCGACACGCATCTCGCGACGGAAGCTCTTCTTGTTGCCGAAAGCGCTGCAAAGACACTGCTCGCCCACATGCAATTCGCGCACGAGCGCACGGCTGAGGATGGCTATCCGAGATGGGGGCCGGTGAGGGATTTCGGCGAACAGACCATGGCCTTGGTCAAGCTCAGAATGGACAGGCTTCATGAGGAGATCCTTGCTGCACAGAAGACCATGACCCGCAGTTGATGGCGATTGGCTGGCAATGCGATTTCTCGAACTGCCAGCGCCATCGTCACGTCGCGCACCCAGATCGACTGGGGCGAAATCGCAAGTCTCATTCGCCAACTGCAAGGCTAGTTCGACCTCGACGACTGAGCCGCGCGATACTGCCGGCTTCACAACGAGGAGATGAAGATGGATGTTCAGGTGACCGATGGGAAACTCGAACGAGGTCGCCACTCGGGCGTCCGCTTCAAGGCCACCTGCGAGAAGGGATCTGGCGAGTTCATCGTCAGCGCAGACGCACTGTCCGATCTGGCGCGCGAACGGAACCTGGCGGAAGATCAGTTGATGGACACGTTCACGGATCACGCAGACGAGATTGGCGAAGCGGCAGGGATTGCTATCGCGCAAGGCCGTGCGGCGCCGCCTGGGCAGGTGTACTTGATCGGTTCGGCCGAGCTGCCCGGAACAAGGTAGTTTCGTCACGCGGCGTCCTCCACGCTGAACAGCAGGGGCTGCACGGCGCCGTTCTGATAGACGATCGGCATGACCGTGTCGGCTGCTGGCTCGCCACCTTCCCAGCCATCGAGCCACGTGCCGGCGGCGATCAGCTCGCGGATACGTGCTTCCTCCTCCGGATTGATCAGGCTGATCTGCGGGCGGCCCCGCGCCACGGCCGCGGTGTTGCAGGCGGCCTGGGTGCCGAGGATCCGGTCGAAGCCCATCTGGCGGGCTTCGAGCGTTGGCGGCCCTATGCGCTGCGGGTTCTTCGCGGACGCTCTCGTCCTTGAGCCGCTCGAGCTCGGCCTTCTTGATCCGGTGCTTCGGTTCGCGCAGTTCACGCCATAGGGGCTTGATGCCGGTCAGCGGCTGCAGGTAGGTCCATTGCGGGTTCAGCAGGATCGTGTTCAGCGCGGTATCCACAGCGGCCAGTGGGCAGCCCGTGCGCCCCGTGCGTGCGTTGATTTCCTCCGCCTCGTCGCCGCCGTAGGCATCGGCGATCATGACCGTGCTCCAGTCGCCGAACTCAGCCTCCGGCGCCCAGCGGCAGCACGCCTTCGCTTCTTGATAGCTCTCTGTCCGTTCCTCGGTCGCCTGCAGTTCGGTTCAGTTCGACAGGTCTAAAGGCGCTTCTGCGAGCAACCACGCGAAACGGCCGAGCTTCGGCTTCTGCGCGTAGACGGCGATGTGTCAAAGCGGGGTTGTCGTGGCTTTGCGTTTCGTGCTCGTGAACGCATCGTGCGACGACGCTCGGCGGCGCGGCAACAGGACATCACCGACTACTGGATATTTGGCGATTGCCAAACAAGCGTCCAACAATGAAAAAAGCCCGCTACAAAGAATGTAGCGGGCTTTTCAGTTGCCTTGCGGCTTGTAGTGGCTCCTCGACCTGGGCTCGAACCAGGGACCTACGGATTAACAGTCCGGCGCTCTACCAACTGAGCTATCGAGGAATAAGCATTAGATTATAGCGCGGTTTTTTGGGCCTTCTCCACACCCCCAAACTTTCGCACAAAAAACTTTCGTCCGTGTGTCTTCAGAGCGCGACGCTCACGCCGAGACGCAGCGTGCGCGGCGCACCCGGGAAGAGATAGACATGGCCGAACTGGTAGGGCGATTCCTTCCAGTAGCGGCGATCGAAGAGGTTGTCGATGGCCAGTGTCCAGCTCGTGTTCACGCCGCGCAGTTTGGTGTCGTAGCGCAGCACCGCATCGACGCGCGTCCACGATGGCAGCGTGATCGAGCCATCGGACAGAACATTGCGTCGGCCTTCATACGAAAGCTGGCCCGCCACCTCGAGCCCCGGCACCGATGCCACGCGATAAGCGGCCTGCGCGCGCAGCACCTGCTTGGGCACGTTAGTCGGCCACTGTCCGTTGCTCGCGGGTTCGACGATGCTGCCGCGGCGCTTGGCGTCCATCAGCGTCACGCTGCCGCCGATGCGCCAGGGGCCTTCGTTCCATTGCGCGCCGGCCTCGAGGCCGCGGTGCACGGCGCGGCCGTCGTACTTTGCCTCGCAAGGCGCGATGAGTAGACGGTTGCACGCGTCGAGGTTGGTCATGGGCCGCGTGATGTCAAACCATGCAAGCTGCCAGTTGAAGGCGTCGTTGCCGCCCTTGATGCCCAGCTCCCACTGACGCGAACTCAATGCGGGCAACGCCTGGCCGGCGTTGCTGTACTGATCGCCCCTGTTCGGCACGACCTGCGATTCGACACCCTTGCCCCAGCTCGCATACGCGAGCAGTCCGGGCTGGATCGCGTAGCTGGCGGCGATCCACGGCGTGGTCACGCCTTGCTTGTAGCCCGTCGGGTTCGAGCCGTCGTTGCCTATGCTGCTGCGGTCCAGCCGCGTGTGGCGCACGCCGAGCCAGGTGGTGAAGCGGTCGTTCCAGCGGATCGCGTCCTGCACCGAGAGCTCGGTCGAGCGTTCGTCGCGGTTGGTTTGGGGCGTCGATGCGTTGGGATCGGGAGGTACGACAGCGGTCGCCCAGATGTTGCCTGTGCCGACGTAGTTGTAGGCCTGGTTCTGGAAGCGGTTGCGCACGCGGCTTTGCAGCAGCCCGAAGCCGAGTTCGTGCCGCACGCTGCCGGTCATCACGTTGCCCTTGAGGTTCAGGCTGCCGGCGGTCTGCGTGCGGCGCTCGTTCTCGCTGCGGAAGTCGTAGACGTCGAAGGTGCCGTCCGAGCAATAGCGGTCGTAGTTGCCCTCTGCGCCGCAGCCGAAGGCGTAGGCCAGCCGGTCATCGCTCTTGAGCTTCTGCTGGCCGATCTGCGCGCTCCAGCGCCAGTCGGCATTCAGCGCCTGGCTGAAGCGCACGGTGCCGGTGAGCGCATTGAACACCGAGGGTTGCGACCACGGCTGGTTGTTGAGGTTGATGCGCGGGTCGACCGGCGCGGGCAGCACGTTGCCCAGCAGGCTGTAGCCGTTCTGGCTCGGCTGCGTCTTGCGGCTTTGCTCGATCTCGAATTCGAGCACCGAGTCGCGCGTGATGCGCCAGTCGGCCGCGAGCGAGAACAGGTTGCGGTTGCCGTCGAGGTTGTGGGTCAGCGGCTTGAGATTTTCGCTCGCCACGTTGAGCCGGTAGCCGAACTGGCGGTTCTCGCCGAAGCGGCCGCCGAGATCGATCGCGCCGAGCACGCTGCCGCGGCTCGTGGTTTCAATGCGCACTGTGCGCAGGTCCTGCTCGGTCGGGCGCTTCACGACGTAGTTGACCAACCCGCCCGGCGCGCTGGTACCGGCCTGGATGCCGCTGGTGCCGCGCAGGATCTCGATGCGTTCCTTGTTGTCGAGCGGGATGGAAGTCTCGGCGCTGATCGGCAGGCCTTCGCGCCGGTAGTTGAAGCGGTTGTCGAGCACGAAGCCGCGCACCGTGAGGTAGTCCCAATAGCCTGCGGAGTTGTAGGCGTCAGTGACCGACGAGTCGAACTGCGTGAGGTCCGCGAGCCGCTGGCGTTCAACTGCTTGCTGTCGATCACGGTGGCCGAGAGCGGCAGTTCGCGCAGGGGCACATCGCCGAAGCCGCTGACGTCGGCCTGCGGCGGCGTGGTGCTTTCATTGACGGTGACTTCGGGCAGCGCGGTCTGTTGCGCGCGCGCGCCGCAAGCGGCGGCCAGGAGTGCCATGGCGATCGCGTGCGAAACGGGCGAGAGCGGCCAGGCGGAGGAAAGCGGAAAGCGTCGTTGGGTCATCGTGTTCAGTTGCTCGTGGCGGCGCTCATCGCCGCCATCCATTGCGCGGCCGTGGCCTCGGGATCGTCGGCCGTCACCAGCGCGCGCACCACCGCGACGGAGCCGACACCAGCGGCCAGCACCTCGGGCAGCCGCACGGCATCGACGCCGCCGATGCCCACCTGCGGGTAGCCGCGCAGCAGGCGCGCGTAGGCCGCGAGCCGGGCCACGCCCTGCGGCGCGGTCGCCATCTTCTTGAGCGTGGTCGGGTAGACCGCGCCCATCGCGATGTAGCTCGGGCTCACCGCATCGGCGCGCACCATCTCGGCATAGCCGTGGGTGCTGACGCCCAGGCGCAGGCCGGAGGCGCGCAGTTGCTGCAGTTGCTGCAGTTGCGTCGCCGACAGCGCGTCGAGGTCTTCCTGGCCCAGGTGAATGCCGTAGGCGCCGGCCGCGATGGCGAGTTGCCAGTGGTCGTTGATGAAGAGCAGGGCGCCGGTGCCTTGCACGGCTTCGACGGCCGCCTGCACTTCACGCTCGATGGCGGTTGCATCGTCGGACTTGAAGCGCAACTGTACGGTCGGCACGCCGGCACGCGCCATGCGGCCAACCCATTGCGCATCGGGCAGCACGGCGTAGAGGCCGAGTCGTTCGGGGCATGGCGGAAATGCGTCGTTGCGCGACGTGGGCGGAAACGGGCGCATGCCGAAGTCGGCGGGCGTATCCGGCCAGTGCGCGGCATCGAAATTGCCGACGCGCTTGGTCTGCGCGTGCCAGGCGAGAGCGAGGCATTCGGCATCGATCTCGATGAAGCCGAGCGCGGTACAGGCCTGCTTGGCGCCGCGGTAGACGGCGTCGTCCGAAGAGAAGCTGGTGGCACCCACCGTCGACGCAGTGATGGCGCCGAAGCGCAGCCCGTGGGCCGCGACGATGGCGTGGGCAATGGAGCGGGCGTCGGTCATGGTGCGTGATGCCAGAAGGGCGTGCCGAGCACCGGCGTGCTGGGCTGGGCGGAATCCTGCGCAGCCATCGCGCCGGAGCAGTAAGCGGCGCGGCCGGCCTGCACCGCATCGGCAAAGGCGCCGGCCATCGCGACGGGCTCCTGCGCGAGCGCAACGGCGGTGTTGAGCAGCACGCCGTCGTAGCCCCACTCCATGACCTGGCAGGCATGCGATGGAAGGCCCAGGCCCGCATCGACCAGCATCGGCACCTTGAGCCGCTCGCGCAGCACCTGCAGCGCATATGGGTTGACGGGACCGCGGCCGCTGCCGATGGGCGCGGCCCACGGCATCACCGCCTGGCAGCCGACATCGACCAGCCGTTGGCACAGCACCAGGTCTTCGGTGCAATAGGGCAGCACCTTGAAGCCGTCGCGGATCAGCTGCGAGGCGGCATCGACGAGGTTCAGCGTGTCGGGCTGTAGCGTGTAGTCGTCGCCGATCAGCTCGAGCTTGATCCAGGGCGTGTCGAACAGCTCGCGCGCCATCTGCGCGGTGGCGACCACTTCCTGCACGCTGTGGCAGCCGGCGGTGTTGGGCAGCACCGGCACGGCAAGCTGACGCAGCAGTTCCCAGAAGCCGTTGCTCGTGTCGTTGCCGCCGGAGCCCTGGCTCGCGGTCTGGCGGCGCAGCGAGGCCGTGAGCATCGCGGGCTTCGCGCGCTTCACCGCGGCTTCGAGCAGGTCGGGCGAGGGGTAGCGCGCGGTGCCCAGCAGCAGGCGGCTCTGGAAGGTTTCTCCGTAGAGAACCAGCGGGTCGTTCGTGTTCATGGGTGTTGTCTCCTTCTTTTCTCAGCCGCCCGTCACGGGGCGGATCACTTCGATACGGTCGTCGGGTTGCAGCGCGCGCGCGGCATAGGCCGAGCGCGGCACGAACTCGCGGTTCACCGCCACGGCAAAGGGCGGTACGGCCTCCAGCGCCGCCAGCGCGTCGGTGAGCGTGGCGCCGGCGGGCAGCGTGAAGGGCTTGTCGTTGATCAGGATGTTCATCGTCATGCGTCGTCGGTTGTCGTCGTCTCCATGCCGAAGCTCCGTGCGAGTGCGCAGTGGCCGTGCGCGAGCAGCTCCATGGCCGCGTCGAGCAGGGCCGGCGCGATCATGAAACCGTGGCGGTAGAGGCCGTTGATCTGCAGCACGCGCGGCTGCGGCTGGCGGATGGCGGGCAGGTTGTCGGGCAGGGTGGAGCGCACGCTGGCGGGCGACATATCGTCCGACTCGATCTCGGTCGCGCCGATCACGAACAGGTTGCCGGGCTTGGGCGCGATGTAGAGCGGGTAGCGCGGATGCACGAGCCGCGTGGGCCGCTCCAGCGTGACCTCGGGGGCATGCACGCGGATCACTTCGCCGCGCACGCCGCGCAACGCGTTCCATTGCGGCCGGGCGCCGAAGCCGCGGCAGTCGATCACCCAGTCGGGCTGGCCCGGCGTGCCGGGCGAGAAGTCTGCGGGTGCGCGCGGCGACTGCCAGCGCAGCTTCACGTTGGGACTGGCTTGCAGCGTGGCGAGCAGGGAGCCCAGCAGCGCACGGTTGTCGAGCTGGCCCTCGCCCGGAAGGAACAGCCCTTGTGCGAAGCGCTGGCCCAGCGAAGGCTCCAGCGCGGCAATGCCTGCGCCGTCCAGCGTCTGCATCGGCGGGAGCTCGGGCACCTGCGTGCCGGTGCGGGCCAGCACACGCGCGAGCCGCGCGGCCTCGGTGGCATCCTGCCGGTGCCACAGCACCAGCGTGCCTTCGCGCTGGAAGAACACGGGCTGTGCCAATGGCGCCAGCAGCTCGGGCCAGCGCGACAGCGCGTAGTGGCCCATGCGCACGACCGACACCGGCGCCACTGCGGATTCAGCCAGCGGCGCGAGCATGGCCGCGGCCACGCGCGCAGCTGCGCCTTCTGCTTCCGGACTGCCCGCTTCGAACAGCGAAACCTTGCAGCCCGCCTGCGCCAGCGTGACCGCGAGCAGCCGCCCCATGAGGCCCGCACCGAGGATCGCCGCAGATTGAAATGGCACGTTCATGGTGTTGCTCCTTCCCCCTCTGGGGGAAGGCTGGGATGGGGGCAGCCAGAGCGCCTGATGGATCCGCCGCGTGCCCCCCCCCCC
>CAMATD010000151.1 GCA_945860785.1 Variovorax sp. YR752
GCCAACATCGAGATGCCCGAAGACACCGTGGGCGCCGTCAAGGCCGGCGCGGTGGGCGTCGGGCTGTTCCGCAGCGAATTCCTCTTCATGGGTCGCGAGTCCTCGGCACGCCAGACCCGCCTGCCCGACGAAGAAGAGCAGTACCAAGCCTACAAGCGCGCGGTCGAAGGCATGCAGGGCATGCCGGTCACGATCCGCACCATCGACGTGGGGGCGGACAAGCAGTTGGAGAGCAAATCGGGCAGCAAGCAGGAGCACCTGAACCCGGCGCTCGGCCTGCGCGCCATCCGCTGGAGCCTGGCCGATCCGGCGATGTTCCTGACGCAGCTGCGCGCCATCCTGCGTGCGGCGGCGCACGGCGAGATCCACCTGCTGATTCCGATGCTCGCGCATGCGAGCGAGATCCGGCAGACGCTCTCGCTGATCGATTTCGCACGGACCGAACTCGACAACCGTGGCGCGGTGTATGGCCAAGTGAAGCTCGGCGCCATGATCGAGATACCGGCCGCCGCGCTCACGCTCAAGACCTTCCTCAAGTACTTCGACTTCCTGTCGATCGGCACCAACGACCTGATCCAGTACACGCTGGCGATCGACCGGGCCGACGAATCGGTGGCGCACCTCTACGACCCCGCGCACCCCGCGGTGCTGAAGCTGGTGGCCGACACCATCACCGAATGTCGGCGCCAGGGCAAGGGCGTCGCCGTGTGCGGCGAAATGGCCGGCGATGTCGCGTTCACCCGCCTGTTGCTTGGCCTGGGCCTGCGCAGCTTCTCCATGCACCCTTCGCGCATCCTCGCGGTCAAGCAGGAAGTGCTGCGCGCCGACACCAGCAAGCTCGAGGTCTGGGCAAAAGGCGTCCTCGAATCCGACGACCCTGCCGCAGCCCTCGCGGGCTGATGCGAGCGAGCGTTTTCGGAAATGACGAACGCCACGCCCGCAACCGCCGCATCGACGCCCACTGCCGGGAACCCGCCTGATAGCGCGTGGCGCGGCATGCTGCTCGCCTTCACGGGCGGCTTCGTCGATACCCTCGGTTTCGTGGCGCTGTTCGGGCTGTTCACCGCGCACGTCACGGGCAACTTCGTGCTGATCGGTGCGGCCATGGCGGGTGGCGCGCATTCGGGCGTGATCGGCAAGCTGCTGGCCCTGTCGGTGTTCGTGCTCGGCGTGGCGACCACGCGGATGTTCCAGTTGCGGCGCGAGCGCCGCGGGCTGGACACGGCGGTGCCGCTGATGGCCACGCAGTTGCTTTTCCTCGTGGCCTTCATGGTCGCCGGCGTGTGGGCCGGTCCCTCTTCGTGAGCGGCAATGGCGTGTCGGCCATCGCGGTCGGCCTAGTGGGCGTGCTGACCATGTCGATCCAGAACACCGCCGCGCGCAGCGTCTTCGCACGGCTGACGCCCAGCACGGTGATGACCGGCAATGTCACGCAGCTCGTGATGGACCTCGTCGACATGGGCACGCGCGCACCTGCCGCAGCCGCAGCCGCGGCCGCGGGCCGTGTGCACAAGGCCTGGCCGCCGATCGCCGCCTTCGCGGTGGGCTCGCTGGGCGGCGGGCTGGGCTATGCGCATGCGGGCTTCTGGGCACTGCTCGCGCACTGCGCCGCGCTGGCCGCACTGCTGCAATTACTGCGAAAGCAATAGCGCCGCAATAAAACGAAACACGCCGAAACTGCGGCGAAAGGATTTGCTGCGTCGCCGCAAGCACGATCAGGGCTCCCTCCAACCCCCTGAAAGGCTTGCATCATGAAATCCCTCTCCCTGACCCAGATCGTTGCCGTCGGCTCGTTCGCCATGCTCGCTGCTGCCGGCGCCAAGGCCGAAAGCTACGAAGGCGTGCAACCCGCCGTGTCGGCCAAGAGCCGCACCGAAGTCAGCGCCGAAGCCGTGCGCACCGCCACGGCACCGAACCAGAACGTCGTGCGTGGTTCGCGCGGCTCCGAAACCGTGGCGGTGTCGACCGACTGCGCCAACGTCGTCGCCGAAGCCGTGCGCGCCGCAGCCGCACCTGACCAGAACGTGTCCTCGGGCTCGCGCGTGAACAGCAAGGTGATCTCGACGATGGAGAACCCCGTCGACACGCGCGCCGCTTCGCGCAACAACGCCAGCAAGCTGTAAACCGGCGGCCGGCGCGCAGCTCCACCCGCCGCAATAAAACGAAACACGCCGAAACCGCGCTGAGAGGACTTCGGAGCGTGCGAATCGCACCATCGAGCCTCCTCTTCTTCCGACAACACAAGGACGTCTCATGAAACACTGGATCAAACGCACTCTCTTCGGTTTCGCCGGCGCGGCGATGGTGGCTGGCAGCATCGCCGGCTGTGCCGGTCAACGTCACGGCTGGGGCGGCGACAGCGCCGAGTTCCGCACCCGGATGGTCGAACGCGTGGGCAGCAAGCTCGAGCTCGACGCCTCGCAAAAGCAGAAGCTCACCGTGCTGGCCGAGAAGCTGCAGGCACAGCGCGAAGCGATGCGCGGCGCAGGCGGTTCGGGCGATCCGCGCTCGCAGTTCAAGGCGCTGTTCGCCGGCAACAAGCTCGACCAGGCCGGCGCCACGCGGCTCATCGACGAGAAGACCACTGCCGTGCGCAACGGCAGCCCCGAAATCATCGCTGCCGCCGCCGACTTCTACGACAGCCTGAATGCCGCGCAGCAACAGAAGGTGCGCGACTTCAGGGACCGCGGCGGTCGTCGCTGGAGCCATCGTGGCTGAGCTTGACTCACCCCCAGGCTTCGCGCACTTCGTGTCGCTTCGCCTTCCCCCTTCGAGGGGGCGACACCTGTGGACCGGCGGAGCCGGATCCACGGTGTCTCACGAACAGGCCGTGGTGGGTGGCGTTCGCGGGCTGCTGCGGCTCGAAGGCGCCGTTGTGCTCGTCGCAGCGCTCGCGGCCTATGCGCAGTTCGGCGCGGGCTGGGGCGTGTTCGCGCTCTGGCTGCTCGTGCCCGATCTCTCGCTGCTCGGCTACCTGGCAGGCCCGCGCGTGGGCGCGGCGCTTTACAACGCGGCGCACTCGTACCTCGGCGCCGTCGCATTGCTGGCGCTCGGCGTGCTCGCGGCCATGCCCTGGGCCGTGGCCGGCGGGCTGATCTGGTGCGTGCACATCGGCATGGACCGCGCACTCGGCTACGGGCTCAAGTACGCCTCGGGCTTCGGCATCACGCATCTGGGCCGCATCGGCCGCGCCGATCCGTGGTGATGATGAACAGCACGGCCCCCGTACTGCGCCCGCAGGTCGCGCGTGCCTGGATGCTGGCCGAGGCGCTCATGCTCGGCGTCGCGTCGATGGTGCATGCCGGCCTGCTGGTGCCAGGCCATGCGCATCCGCAGGCCCGCACGGCCGAGGCGGTGATCGCCACCGTGCTGTTGCTCGCCGCGGTCGAGACCTGGCTGCGCCCCGCTGGCGCGCGCCGGGCCGCGATCTTCGGCCAGGGCTTTGCGCTCCTGGGCACGCTGGTCGGCCTACTCACCATCGTGATCGGCATCGGTCCGCAAACGGTGCCCGATGTTGTCTATCACTCGCTGCTGCTCGCATTGCTCGCGGCGGGCCTGACCATGGCGGTGCGATGCCGTCCGGTCTGATGGTCAGCGAAGTCATCCGCCACATGTTTGCCAGAAGGCACAATCCCGCCATGCCGCGTATCCTGCTGATCGACGACGACGAACACCTCGCCGCGCCGCTGACCACCTACTTCGCACGCTTCGGCTGCACGCTCGAGAGCGCCGTGCGCCCGAGCGAGGGCCTCGCCATGTTGCGCGCCGGGCAGTACGACGCGGCCATCCTCGACGTGATGCTGCCCGAGATGGACGGCTTTGCGCTGTGCCGCGAGATCCGCAAGGAGAGCGACATTCCCATCGTAATGCTCACCGCGCGCGGCGAAGTGATGGACCGCGTGGTCGGCCTCGAACTCGGCGCTGACGACTACGTGCCCAAGCCCTTCGAGCCGCGCGAGCTGGTGGCGCGCGTGCAGACCATCCTGCGGCGCCAGCGCAATACGCCACCCGCGGCCAACGGCAATGGCACGCAGCACCGCGTGTTCGATGGCCTCTCCATCGCCCTCGACCGGCGCCAGGTGCTGCGCCACGGCGAGCGCGTCGAGCTCACCGGCACCGAGTTCGAACTGCTCGCCCTGCTGGCCGCCGAACCCGGCAAGGTCTTCAGCCGCGACGACATCCTGAACCGCCTGCGCGGCCACGAAGCCGAGCTCTACCCCCGTGCGGTCGACATCGTGGTGAGCCGCCTGCGCAAGAAGCTGGAGTCGCTGGACTGCATCAAGACGCTGCGCAATGCCGGCTATGCGCTGGCCGTCGCGCGCAGCGAGCCCGCATGAAATTTGGCCGGAGAGATCACCGCGAGGCGTGGCGCGAGATGGCCTGCCGCCGCGCGGAGTTGCGCAGGCAGTGGCATGAACAGTGGCACGAGAAGGTGCAGGGCAAGCGCCGCTGGCGCCGCTCGCTGCGCATTCGACTGGTGATGATGTTCGTGATGCTGGCGCTGGTGATGGCGGGCGTCTTCATGGGTGGCATGAAGAAGGCCTTCTCCACCGGCTGGGCCGAGGCCGCGAAGCCGATGCTGGTGGACTATGCCGACCGGCTCGTCGCCGAGATCGGCACGCCGCCCGACATCGGGCGTGCGCAGGCGCTGGTGGCCCGGCTGCCGATCACGATCCGCATCGTCGGCCCCACGGTCAACTGGGACTCGAACCCCGGCGGCGCCAACAGCCGCGGCGGCTGGATGCACGACCGCGACGAGGAGCCGTGGAACGACAAGTGGTTCATCCGCCCGACGGCCGACGGCCACCGCGTCATCTTCGGCTGGGCGCCCAAGCTCTGGCAGCTGGCGCCTCGCGCGGCCGGCTGGGCCACGCTCGGCGTGCTGCTGTCGTGCGTGCTGCTGGGCTATGCCTACGTGAGCCGGCTGCTGCGGCCGCTGATCGACATCCGCGAGGGCGCACAGCGCTTCGGCCGCGGCGAGTTCACGCAGCCGATTCCGATCCGCCGCAACGACGACCTCGGCGACCTCGCGCAGCGCATCAACACCATGGCCGACGACATCCAGGCCATGCTCGATGCCAAGCGCGGCCTGCTGCTCGCACTGAGCCACGAACTGCGCTCACCACTCACGCGGGCCCGGCTCAATGCCGAGCTGCTGCCCGCCACACCCGAAGGCCAGGCCGAGCGCGAGGCGCTGCTGCGCGACCTGAACGAGATGCGCGACCTGATCAGCGACCTGCTCGAAAGCGAGCGTCTGGCAAGCCCGCATGTGGCGCTGCAGCGCGAGCCGGTCGACCTGGCCGCGCTGGTGCGCGCGATCGTAGCCGAAATGCCGGGTGCGGAGAACGTGCACCTCGATCTGGCCGAAGGCCTGCCGCCGCATGGCGTCGACCGCATGCGCATCCGACTGCTGGTGCGCAACCTGCTGGACAACGCCTTGCGCTACAGCACCGACGCGCCCCGGCCGCCGTGTGTGTCGCTGCGCGCCGTGGTGGACGGCAAGGTGCAGGGCATCGAGCTCGAGGTGCGCGACCACGGCCCTGGGGTCGACGAAGCGCAGCTCGAGCGGCTGACCGAGCCTTTCTATCGCACCGACGGCGCGCGGGCGCGCGCGACGGGCGGCGTCGGCCTCGGCATGTACCTGTGCCGGCTGATCGCCGAGGCCCACGGCGGCACGCTGACCGTGCGCAACGCCAATCCGGGGCTCCAGATCGTCGTGCGGATGTAGGGGCGCTTCGGTGTTTCGCGCTGTCGCCTGCGCTACCAGCCGGCGCGCGGTGCGCGGCTACGATGCGCCTCCGTGCCAGCGTCCGTCAATCAAGGAGACACCATGAGCAGCTCACTCACCAACCACCAGGTCCGCCTCGCCAAACGCCCCGAGGGCACGGCCACCCGCGAGAACTGGAAGTTCACCACCGAGCCCGTCGGCGAGCCGGCCGAGGGCGGGGTGCTGGTCAAGACGCTGTCGCTGTCGCTCGACCCCGCCATGCGCGGCTGGCTCAACGACGCCAAGAGCTACATCGCGCCGGTCGAGATCGACGCCGTGATGCGCGCCGGCGGCATCGGCCGTGTCATCGCCTCGAAGAACCCGCAGTTCGCGGTGGGCGACACCGTCTACGGCACGCTCGGGGTGCAGGAATACATCCTGATTCCGCAAGAGGACATCAAGCGCAACGGACTGGTCAAGATCGACCTGCGCGTGGGCACCATCACCCAGTGGCTCAACGTGCTCGGCATGCCCGGCATGCCCGGCATGACCGGCATGACCGGCATGACCGGCTACTTCGGCCTGATGGACGTGGGCCAGCCCAAGGCGGGCGAAACCGTCGTCATCTCCGGCGCGGCGGGCGCTGTGGGGCAGACGGTGGGCCAGCTGGCCAAGATCAAGGGCTGCCGCGTGGTCGGCATCGCGGGCGGCGCCGCCAAGTGCGACTGGGTGGTGAAGGAGCTGGGCTTCGACGCCTGCATCGACTACAAGGCCGGCGCCGGTGCCGTGCGCGAAGGGCTCAAGGCCCATTGCCCGAAGGGCGTGGACATCTACTTCGACAACGTTGGCGGCGAGATCCTCGACGCGGTGCTGGCACGGCTCGCACGCAAGGCCCGCGTGATCATCTGCGGCGCCATCAGCCAGTACAACAACGCCAACAGCATGCCGGGCGCGGGCCCGAAGAACTACCTGAGCCTGCTGGTGAACCGGGCGCGCATGGAAGGCATCGTGGTGTTCGACTACGCCGACCGCTATCACATCGCCATCGCCGAACTCGCCGGCTACCTGAAAGATGGCCGCATGAAGAGCAAGGAAGACGTAGTTTCCGGGCTCGACACCTTCCCAGAAGCGCTCAACCGGCTGTTCAGCGGCGAGAACTTCGGCAAACTGGTCCTGCAGGTTGCCAACGACTAGTTTCAGGTTGTTAACATTCGTGTGTATGTCACGAACAGATCGATAACACTGTTAACTACTGTGAACTCACGATAACAGCTGTTTATCTTGCTTCATCGGGTAACTAGACTGCGCCCTGCCTTGCACAAGCAGGTAGCAATTTGGCTTATATCAACCCCAGGGATCGCAAAATGCAAAAGACTGTATTCGTCAAGTTCGCAACGCTGGCCGTCGCCGGCGTGTTGTCGCAAGGCGCTTTCGCCGCCGACGGCACCATCAATTTCACCGGTGAAATCGTCGACGCACCTTGCTCGATTTCGCCAAACAGCCAGAACCTGATCGTGCCGCTGGGCAAGGTTTCGCGCACGGCCTTTGACGGCGCAACCGCCGGCACCGCCGTTGTCGGCAAGAAGGCGACGCCCGCCAAATTCAGCATCGACCTGCTGGGCTGTGGTTCCACCGCCAAGGGCGCGACCGTGACATTCACAGGCGTCTCCGATGCTCTGGTGACCACCGCTCTGCGTGTTGGCGCGGGCGAGGTGGACGGCGGTTTCGCCTCCGGCGTTGCGATCGAACTGGGCGATTCGAGCGGCCAAAAAATTGACCTGGGTTCGCCCTCTGGAAACTACACGCTGGCTGTCGGCGACAACTCGCTGAAATTTCAGGCCGCCTACGTTGCGACCAAGACGGCTGTGACGGTCGGCCCGGCCAACTCGGTCGCGCAGTTCACGGTTGCCTACAAGTAAGTAGCGCCCGCGGCATCCGCGAGCCGGCCGAAGCGCACGTCGCTTCGAGCCAGCCGGCAGTGCCGCCCATGCTTGGCGCCGCGCCCGGGCCTCAGCGTCCCGGCCGGCGTCGGCATCTCTTGCTTGTCGCCTTTTCCGACGGTGCCTCGACGCGTGCCGCCGTGCTGGGGCGCGCGTGTTTCATGCGTCTCACCCGCGCCCAAGGACCTTCTTTTTATGTGCAGCAACAATCGCTTCCGGTGGGCTTTCGCCATCCTTGCTGATGCTGGGCCTCCAGTGGCCGGCCGGCGCAGGCGTGATGCTCGGCGGCACCCGCGTGATCCTCGGCGAGAAGGACCGCGAAGCCTCCATCCCGGTGAAGAACACCGGCACCTCGCCCTACGTGGTCCAGTCCTGGATCGACGCCGGCGAAGGCAAGAACAAGACCCCCCTGCTCGTCACGCCGCCGCTGTCGCGGCTCGACCCGGGCATGGAAAACATCCTGCGCATCATGCGCGTGGCCGGTGATTTGCCGGCGGACCGCGAGTCGGTGTTCTGGCTCAACGTCAAGGAGATCCCCGAGAAGTCGAAGGAAGAGAACGTCTTGCAGATCGCGGTGCGCAGCCGCATCAAGCTGTTCTACCGGCCTTCGAAGCTCGTGGGCAAGTCCGACGAATCGCGCGCCCAGCTCAAGTGGGCGGTGAGCGCCGGTGCCGAGGGGCAGGGAGCCGTGCTGAAGGTCGGCAACCCCACGGCCTATCACGTGACCTTCACCGCGCTGAACATCAACAGCGGCCAGCAGCTGATCAACGCCGACATGGTGCCGCCGTTCGGCGAGATGACGTACCCGCTGAGTGCGGTGAAGACGCCGCAGGCGATCCAGGTCAACTACACCACGCTCAACGACTACGGCGGCGAGACGGCTGAAGAGCGCGTCCAGGTGCCCGCGGGCGCCGAGCCCGTGGCCGTGAAGGCCGAGTTCGTGCCGCCACCCGCGCCATCCGCGGACGCGGCCAAGCGCTGAGACGCAAGAGCCAAACCGCCATGCGCCGCTCACCTGCTCTTCGCGCGCCGTTCCGGCTGACCCTGTGCGCTGCCTTGCTGGGCGCACTGGGCGCCCCCGGCCACGCGCAGCAGCAGCTGGCCGGCTCCAGCTTCAACGAGGAATTCCTCGGCATCGGCGGCGACCAGCCGCATGCGGACCCGTCGCTCTTCTCCTTCGGCAACCGCGTGCTCGCAGGCAAGTACATGGTCGACGTGTCGCTCAACGAGCGCGGCGCGGGGCAAACCGAAATTCGCTTCGGCGCGAAGGAAGGCAAGAACGACGCCGAGCCTTGCCTTACGCGCGGCATGCTGGACGCCTGGGGCGTCAACGTGGCGGTGTTCCCCGAACTGGCGACCGCCGCGGACGAGGCATGCATCGACCTGACCAAGATCATTCCCGATGCCGCGGTCACCTACTACGCCGGCAAGCAGCGCCTGTTCGTCAGCATTCCGCAGGCGGCGCTGAAGCGCTCGGCGCGCGGCGCCGTCGGGCCGGAGAAGTGGGACAAGGGCATCACCGCCGGTATGCTGGACTACCAGCTCAACTTCGCGCGCTACAGCGGCAACAACTACCGCAACGACGCGAATCCCTTCGCCCCGCCGCAGAACGTCTTCGACGGCAACCCCTTCGCCGGCAGCGCGAACACGCTGCAGCGCAACACCCTGTTCGCTGGCATTCGCGCGGGCTTCAACTTCGGGGATTGGCGCTTCCGCCATTTCTCGACCTACAACCGTGGCATCGACGGCAAGAGCCGCTGGCAGGGTATCAACACCTACATGCAGCGCGACCTGGCCTCGATCAACGGCCAGTTGCTGATCGGCGACGGCAACACGCCGGGCAACTTCTTCGACAGCCTGCCATTCCGCGGCGTGCAGCTGTCGTCCGATGACGCGATGCTGCCCGACAGCCAGCAGGGCTACGCGCCCACCATCCGCGGCGTGGCGCAGACCAATGCGCGCGTCACCGTGCGGCAGAACGGCTACATCGTCTACAGCACCTTCGTGGCGCCGGGGCCGTTCGTGATCGACGACCTCTACCCCACCGCATCGAGCGGCGACCTCGAGGTGACCATCGCCGAAGCCGACGGCCGCCAGACCAAGTACATCCAGGCCTTCTCGGCCGTGCCCACGCTGCTGCGCGAAGGCACCTGGCGCTATTCGGCCACCATCGGCAAGTACCGCAACGGCTACGACGGCAGCACGTCGCTCGGCGCGCAGCCTTCGCTCTCGCAGTCGGTCTTCATGCAGGCGACGCTGGCGCGCGGCCTGGGCAACGAGTTCTCGCTCTACGGCGGTCTGCTGATGGCGAACATGTACCAGTCGCTGCTCGCGGGCGTGGGCAAGAACCTGCGCGATTTCGGTGCCGTGTCGGTCGACCTGTCGAGCGCGCGCACCACCGACCGCACGCCGATCAACGGCGTCAAGACCTACGACGGCCAGTCGGTGCGCTTCCTCTACTCGAAGGCCTTCCTCACCTCGGGCACCAATTTCCGCGTGGCGGGCTATCGCTATTCGACCAGCGGCTACTGCACCTTCCAGGAAGCGGTGCAGATGCAGGACCTGCGGCCCTTCGAGTCGTTCAACAGCCGCCGCAACGAAGTGCGCTTCGAGCTCTCGCAGCAGCTCGGCGACTGGGGCACGGTGTATGCCTCGGCGCGGCAGCAGACCTACTGGGGCACCAGCGCCAAGGATCGGCTGGTGCAGCTGGGCTACTCGGGCAACTACAAGCAGTTCGGCTACAGCGTCTTCTACAACTACACCACCAGCCTGAACCGGCCGCCGGTGCGCCAGATCATGTTCACGCTGAGCATCCCGCTCGGCGACACCCGCGCCAGCGCCCAGTACGCCGTCACCCGCGACAGCACCGGCCGCGTCAACCAGCAGGCCAGCGTCTACGGCTCGGCCTTCGACGACAGCCGCCTGACCTACAACCTGACGGCCGGCAGCGCGAACCAGGACGGCGGCAGCAGTGGCAGTGCGAGCGCGAGCTACCTGTCGTCCGTGGGCCGCTTCGATGTCGGCCATTCGCAGGGCCGTGGCTATGGCCAGAGCACCTTCGGCGTGGCCGGCGGGGTGCTGGTGCACGGCGGCGGCGTCACGCTGTCGCAGCCGCTGGGCGAGACCGTCGCACTGGTGCAGGCGCCCAAGGCCGAAGGCGTGGGCTTCGAGTCGCAGCCCGGCGTGGCGACCGACTGGGCCGGCAACGCGATCATCCCCAACCTCACGCCTTACCGGCTGAACCGGCTGGCCATCCGCACCGGCGACCTCGGCGACACGGTGGAAGTGAAGAACGCCGCCACCGAGGTGGTGCCCACGCGCGGCGCCGTGGTGATCGCGAAGTTCGAGACCTCGGTGGGCTTCCGCCTGCTGATGGTGCTGACCGACCGGAAGGGCCGCGCCCTGCCGCTGGGCTCGAAGATCGAGAACGAGGCGGGCCAGGAGGTCGGCATCGTCGGCCCCGATGGACAGGCCTTCGTCACCGGCGCGGGCCTCACCGGCCAGCTGACCGTGCGATGGGGCCGGGACTTGGCCGACCAGTGCGTCGTGCCGTACAGCCTGCCCGATGAAAAGAACCCACCGCCGATCCGCGAGCTGAACGGCCAATGCGCCGCTGCTGTGCCGGACCGCGCGCAACCGAAGGGAGCGGAATGAGCCGCAGCAATCCATACGGCGCGATGAGCATCGTGCACCGCTCCGTGCGCTTTGCCCTGCCGGCCCTCGTGCTGCTGCTCGGTGCGCAGGGCGCGTGGGCGGCGTGCACCGTCACGCCGGGCTACATCGAGAAAACGGTCAACATGGCGATGGGCCGGGTCATCATCCCGAACGACGCCGCGGTCGGCACCATGTTCAAGAGCCAGCTCTTTCCGCTGCCCCTGGCAGGCACCACCAACAAGCCCTGGACCTGCACAGGCGGGGGCAACGTGAAGGGCGTCATGTTGCAAGGGACCGAGGTGCCGGGCTATGACCACGTGTTCACCACCGCGGTGCCCGGCGTCGGCATCCGGCTGTCGCGCTATTTCGACCAGACCTCGGTCAACTACTACCCGCACGATCGCTCCACCACCACGGACTTCGGCGACTTCAATGCAGCGTCGCGCTTCCAGGTCGAGCTGTTCAAGATCGCGACCGTGACGGGCAACGGCCCGCTGGCGCAAGGCACCTACACCCAGTACTACAGCCTGGCGGACAACAAGTCGGTGCTCACGACGAACCTGCTGGGCGAGGGCATCACCATCATCACGCCCTCGTGCTCGGTGGACCTGGGCTCGCGCAACATCTCGGTGGAGTTCGGCAAGGTGCCGCAGAGCAACTTCAAGGGCAAAGGCACCATCACGGGCGACCGCAAGTTCAACATCAAGCTCAATTGCAAGGCGGGGCAGAACGCGCAGAACACCGTCTACCTGCGCATGGATGCGACGCAGGACCCGTCGAACGAGCAGGGTGTTCTGAAGATCACGCAGGGCGGCGCGAGCACTGCGACCGGCGTGGGCATCCAGGTGATCGACAACCAGAGCGTGCCGGTCAAGTTCGGCGACGAGGCGCTGGTCGGTCCGTCGAAGGACGGCGACTATGTGCTGCCCTACACCGCGCGCTACTACCAGACCGGCGACAAGGTGACGCCCGGCCGCGCGGACGGCACGGCCACTTTCACGCTCGACTACAAATAGCCGAGGCTCAGTCCGCGGCGGGACGCATCGGGATGTCGCCCATCGCGTCGTCCTCGCGCAGGCCGCGGGCGGCCTTCAGCAGTTCGATCGACAGGCCGTCGCCCTGGCCGGCGAAACCTTTGGCAACGCCTTCCAGCACCGTCGACAGGCCGGCCTCCCCGTCGGCGCGGGCGTCCATGCTGATGTTGAGCACCCGGGCTGCCATCTGGCGGTAGGTGATGGCGCCCGCACCTTCGAGCGCGGCCACCAGGTCGAGGTACAGCGCCAGGTTCAGGTCGAACACCAGCTTGGGCGTGATTTCGAATTCCCCATTTTTGTTTTCCATGCCGTGACTCCTTTTTCGGGAGTATCGCCTGCGACACGGCTGCGTAGGAAGGCTTGATTCAACGGGCGCGCGTGCCCATGACCGCCGCCGAGATGATCAGCGCCGCGGCGAGCGCGATGCGCCAGCTCAGCGGCCGGCCCGTGACCACGAGCAGCAACGCGGTCGAGGCCAGCGGCGTGATGTAGCTCAGGATGCCGATCTGCCGTGCATCGCCGCGCTTGAGCGCCATGTCCCAGACGAAGAAGGCCGCGCCCAGCGGGCCGAGGCCGCAGAGCGCCACCAGCAGCCAGTCTTTCGCGGACAGCGCGACGGAGGGTTCGAGCAGCACGTGGCAGCCGAGCGACAGGGCGCCCGAGACCAGCCCGAACAGCCCGATCGCCGCGGTCGGAAACGCCGGCACGCGCTTCGTCCACAGCGAGTAGCTGGCCCAGATGAAGGCCGAACCCAGCGCCGGCAGAAAACCCCAGTACGCGACCGCCGCGCCCGGGACCGAAGCCACGCCGCTGCGCGCCCCGAGGATCGCCATCGCCGCGCCCGCGAACCCCAGCAGCGCCGCCACCACGTGCAGCGGCCGCAGCGACATGCCCGGCAGCAGCACCGGCGCCAGCACCACCATGAACAGCGGCCACAGGTAGTTGACGAGGTTGGCCTCGACCGGTGGCGCATGCCGCAGCGCGATGAACAACAGGAAGTGAAAGCCGAACAGGCCATAGACGCCCAGCGCCAGCGTGCGAAGCGGCACCCGCCACGCGCTGCGGTCGCGCAGCACGAGCGGCCAGCTCGGCATGCTGCCGACGATCAACGCCAGCCCCGTCAGCAGGAAGGGCGGCAGGTGCGAGAGCGCGGTGCCCAGCGAGGCGAGCGTGGCCCAGAGCGCGATGGCAAGCAGGGCGTAGAAAGTGGACGACATGAAGGGCAAGGCTAAGCCGGCCGGTCGTCGCGCAACGCCGGTTCATCGTCGCGAAACGACGGTCCTGTCAGGAATCGAGGCGGCGCAGCGCGGCGGTGAGCGCCGATGGCGAGCGGTAGCCTGTGCGGCGTGCCGTTTCCGCGACGCCCACGCCGTCGAGGCGCAGTTCGCGCGCGTGCGCCAGCCGCAGCATGCGCAGCCAGTGCATCGCGCTCATGCCCTGTTCGTCGCGGCAGCGCTGCGCGAACTGGCTGGGGCTCAGGCAGACGACTTCGGCCAGATCGGCGACGCCCAGCGGTTCGTGCCAATGCGCCCTGGCCTACGCCGTGAGCGCCTGCCA
>CAMATD010000152.1 GCA_945860785.1 Variovorax sp. YR752
TGCGGCACAGCGTGCGACGCGTCTGCGCATCGCCGTCACGCCGACCTTCAGCCGCCAGTTCCTGATGCCCCGGCTCGAACTCTTCCGCAACATCTACCCGGACATCGAACTCGTGCTGCAGGTGTCGATCCCGCTGCTCGACGTCACGGCCGAGCAGGCCGACCTCGAGGTGCGCTACGGCACCGGCACGTATGCCGACTGCGAACACCGACTGCTGCTCGAAGAAGAGGTGGTGCCTGCCTGCAGCCCGAGCTACCTCAACGAGTTCGGTCCATTCGATGGCTTTCGCACCGCGGCCGAGATCGCGAGTGCGCGGCTGATCCGCAGTCCGCTCGAACCCTGGGGCACCTGGTTCGCGAGCTGCGGCATCGACCAGCCCGAGCCGCACGTCGGCTCGCAGTTCAACGACCTCGGCCTCGTCTACGACGCGGCCGCGAGTGGCTTCGGCGTGGCGCTAGTGCGCCAGAAGATGGGTGCCGCCTGGTTCGAATCGGGCCGGCTGGTGGCGCTCTCCGATCAGGCCGTGCCGTCGCCGCACCGGCACACCATCTGCTGGCAACCTGGCGCGCTCGACCGCTGGGAATGCGCGGCCTTTGTCGACTGGCTGGTGCAGAGCCTGCGCTGACCGACCGGAGCTTCCGGCAAAGTTCTCTCAAGCGCCGCACAAAAAAGCTTCAACCCGAGGGCGCCGCATTTCCGTAGAGTGCGGTACACCACGAGACAACATCCCGCCCGAAGAAGAGAAGAAGAGGCCTTGCCGCATGAATGCGCCGCTCACCGTCGTCCAGCACGATTCGCTACAGAAAACAGAGCGCCAGTCGCAGGTGGTGCGCGCGCTGCAGGTTCACCTGCCTGCGCATGCCCTGATCTGGCACGCCGAAGACACCACGCCCTACGAGTGCGACGGCCTTACCGCCTACCGGCAGCGGCCGCTGGTCGTGGCCCTGCCCGAGAACGAGGCGCAGGTTGCCGCCGTGCTCAGGACCTGCCACCAGCTCGGCGTGCCCGTGGTGGCGCGCGGCGCCGGAACGGGCCTTTCGGGCGGCGCGATGCCGCATGCGCTGGGCGTGACGCTCTCGCTCGCCAAGTTCAACCGCATTCTCAAGATCGATCCGGTGAGCCGTACGGCGGTGGTCCAGTGCGGCGTGCGCAACCTTGCCATCAGCGAAGCCGCCGCACCGTTCAACCTCTACTACGCGCCCGATCCGTCGAGCCAGATCGCCTGCACCATCGGCGGCAACGTGGCCGAGAACTCCGGCGGGGTGCATTGCCTGAAGTACGGCCTCACGCTGCACAACGTGCTGCGCGTGCGCGGCTTCACGGCCGACGGCGCTTTCATCGAATTCGGCGGCGAGGCGCTCGATGCACCGGGCCTCGACCTGCTCGCATTGGTGATCGGCAGCGAAGGCATGCTGGCGGTGACCACCGAGGTCACCGTCAAGCTCGTGCCCAAGCCGCAGCTCGCGCGCTGCATCATGGCCAGCTTCGACGACGTTCGCAAAGCCGGCGACGCGGTGGCCGCGGTGATCGCGGCCGGCATCATCCCGGCGGGGCTCGAGATGATGGACAAGCCGATGACGGCGGCGGTCGAAGACTTCGTGCGCGCGGGCTACGACCTCGAGGCCGCTGCGATCCTGCTGTGCGAATCCGACGGCACGCCCGAAGAGGTCGAGGAAGAAATCGGCCGCATGACCGCCGTGCTGCGCAGCTGCGGCGCCACCGCCATCGCGGTGAGCACCAGCGAGGACGAGCGCATGAAGTTCTGGAGCGGCCGCAAGAACGCCTTTCCGGCGTCGGGCCGCATCAGCCCCGACTACATGTGCCTCGATTCGACTATCCCGCGCAAGCGGCTCGCGGACATCCTGCTCGCGATCCAGGAGATGGAGAAAAAGTACAACCTGCGCTGCTGCAACGTGTTCCACGCCGGTGACGGCAACCTGCATCCGCTGGTGCTGTTCGATGCCAACGACCCCGACGAGCTGCACCGCTGCGAGCTCTTCGGCGCCGACATCCTCGAGACCAGCGTCGCCATGGGCGGCACGGTGTCGGGCGAGCATGGCGTGGGCGTCGAGAAGCTCAACAGCATGTGCGTGCAGTTCACGGGGGCGGAGAACGAGCAGATGTTCGGCGTGAAGCGCGCCTTCGATCCGGCGGGGTTGTTGAACCCCGGCAAGGTGATTCCCACGCTGCAGCGCTGCGCCGAGTACGGCAAGCAGGTGGTGCGTGGCGGGCAACTGCCGCATCCCGATCTGCCCCGTTTCTGAGAACAACGACAAGAAAACCGACCAATGGATCCAGCCCTCAGCCAGATCGTCGAGCGCGTCCGCGCTGCAGCCGCCGACGCCATGCCGCTTTGCATTCGCGGCGGTGGCACCAAAGACTTCCACGGCGAGGTGCCGTATGGCGACCTCTTGAGCACCACCGGACTCACCGGCATCACGAGCTACGAGCCGAGCGAACTGGTCGTCACCGCGCGCGCCGGCACGCCGCTTGTCGAACTCGAAGCCGCGCTGGCCGAGAAAGGGCAGTGCCTGCCCTTCGAGCCGTCGCATTTCGGTGAAAGCGGTGCGAGCACCGTCGGCGGCATGGTGGCCGCCGGCCTCAGCGGCCCTGCGCGGGCCAGCGTCGGCGCGGTGCGCGACTACGTGCTCGGCGCCGTGCTCGTCAACGACCGTGCCGAGGTGCTGACCTTCGGTGGCCAAGTGATGAAGAACGTCGCGGGCTACGACGTCTCGCGCGTGCTGGCCGGCTCGCTCGGCACGCTGGGCGTGATCGCGGAGGTGAGTCTCAAGGTGTTGCCCGTCGCACCCGCCGAGGCCACGCTCGAATTCGCATGCAGTCAGACCGATGCGCTGCGCCTGCTCAACGAATGGGGCGGCCGGCCGCTGCCGCTGAACGCGAGCTGCTGGTTCGAATACGCCGGCGCCGGCACGCTCTATCTGCGGTTGCGCGGCGCGGTCGCTGCGGTGGAGGCGGCCTGCACACACCTTGGCGGCGAGCGCAAGGACAACGCGCGCGCGGCCGCCGACTGGCAATCGCTGCGCGACCAGCAGCTGCCCTGGTTCGCCACGGCCGACAGCCCGGATGCGCTCTGGCGCCTGTCCGTGCCGCAGACCGCGCCGGTGCTCGCCATCGACGGCAGTGCCGCGCCATTGATCGAGTGGCATGGCGGGCAACGCTGGTACAAGGCGCCACCCGATCAGGCCGCACGCATCCGCGAAGCCGCACATGCGGCAGGCGGGCACGCCACGCTGTTCAGGATGCCGGCTTCCCACGCAACGGGCAGCGACATTCCACGATTCGACGCACTGAGCGCCCCCGTGGCCCGCATCCACCGCGCGCTGATGCACGAGTTCGATCCGCACGGCATCTTCAACCGCGGCCGGCTCTTCGCAGCCGAATAAAAGAACAAACGACACCCCACCGCGATGCAAACCGAACTCGCCCCCGAATTCCGCGACACCGACGAAGGCCGCGAAGCCGAAGCCATCCTGCGCAAGTGCGTGCACTGCGGCTTCTGCACCGCCACCTGCCCGACCTACCAGTTGCTGGGCGATGAGCTCGACGGCCCGCGCGGGCGCATCTACCTCATCAAGCAGGTGCTCGAAGGCAAGGCGCCGACGCGCAGCACGCAGCTGCATCTCGACCGCTGCCTCACCTGCTGCAACTGCGAGAGCACCTGCCCGAGCGGCGTGCAGTACGGCAACCTCGTCGACATCGGCCGCAGGATCGTCGACGAGAAGGTGCCGCGCCCCGCGATGGAATCCGCCACGCGCTGGCTGCTCAAGGAAGGGCTGCCGTCGCCGCTGTTCGGCCCCGCGATGAAGCTCGGGCAGTCGGTGCGCGGCCTGCTGCCCGAGGCGCTCAAGGCCAAGGTGCCCGCGAAGCAGGAGGCCGGCGCCTGGCCCACCGCCACGCATGCGCGCAAGGTGCTGATGCTCGCGGGCTGCGTGCAGCCGTCGATGATGCCCAACATCAACAGCGCCACGGCGCGCGTGCTCGATGCGGCCGGCATCCAGGTCGTGATCGCGAAGGAAGCTGGTTGCTGCGGCGCCGTGAAATTCCACCTCAACGACCAGGAGGGCGGCAAGGCGCAGATGCGCGCCAACATCGATGCCTGGTGGCCGCAGGTGGAGCGCCATCCTGACGAAGGTGGGGTCGAGGCCATCGTGATGAACGCCTCGGGCTGCGGCGTCACGGTGCGCGAGTACGGCCACATCCTGCAGCACGACGCGGCGTATGCGGCCAAGGCGGCGCGTATCAGCGAGCTGACGCGTGACTTGAGCGAGCTGCTGCCCGATCTCGTTCCTGCATTGAAGGCCCGCGTGCGTGCACCGGCCGGCGTGGTCGCCTACCACCCACCCTGCACGCTGCAGCACGGCCAGAAGCTGCGCGGCGGCGTCGAGACGCACCTGCGCGCGCTCGGCTTCGACGTGCGCGTGGCCATGAACGAAGCGCACCTGTGCTGCGGCTCGGCCGGCACCTATTCGGTGTTGCAACCTGAACTGGCCTATCCGCTGCGCGACCGCAAGCTGGGGCATCTGAAGCAGTTGCAGCCCACCACCATCGCCTCGGCCAACATCGGCTGCATCACGCACCTGCAAAGCGGCAGCGGGGACACGCCGGTGCGCCACTGGGTGGAGCTTCTGGACGCGGCGCTGGGCGCGCAGGGTAGGGCTTGAGCGCACACCAGGGCAGGGTCTGGTCCGACTCGCGCGGCGGGCGCTTGCGGCGCATCATGGCGACACCGAATCTGCAAGGAGCCTGCACCATGTCCCACGTTCTCCAACTTCCGCTGCGACGCGTCCTGCTGGCCTGCGCTTGCGCAGCCGGTGCCGTGGCAGCGCAAGCGCAGTCCGCCATGCCCGCATGGCAGGGCGCGGGCCCGACGCGCTATGTGTGCGGCGACATCGGCTCCGACGAGTCGGGCGCCATGCGCACCGCCATGAAGGACCACCCACTGGCGCTTCTGTTCGCGCGCGCCGACGGTGCCTACCTAGCCAACCTGGATGTCGCGATCAGGGGCGGCGATGCCAATTCTTCCGCTGCCATGGCCTTTCGCGCCACCGGCCCGGTCTGCCTGATCGACATCCCTGCCGGGCGCTACACCATCGACGCCACGGCGGAGGGACAGACCAAGAGCCAGACGGTGACGGTGGGCGGCGGCTCGAAGACCGCCAGCTTCCGCTTCTGACCGTCCGTCAGGCCGCGGCCAGTGCGGCCTCGACATCGCGCGTGAGCGAGGCCGGGGTGTCGAGCGGCGCATAGCGCTTGAGCACCGTGCCGTCGCGCCCGATCAGGAACTTGGTGAAGTTCCACTTGATGGCCGTCAAGCCCAGGAGGCCCGGCTTCTCTTTCGTGAGCCACTGGTAGAGCGGCGCGGCGCGGCGCCGCTGCCGTTGACGTCGATCTTTTCCATCATCGGAAAGCTGACGCCGTAGTTCTTGGTGCAGAAGGCGCCGATTTCCTCGTTGGTGCCCGGGTCCTGCGAGCCGAACTGGTTCGACGGAAAGCCCAGCACGGTCAGGCCCTGGTCGGCGTACTTTTCGTGCAGTGCCTCGAGCCCGGCGAACTGCGGCGTGAAACCGCATTTGCTCGCCGTGTTGACGATCAGCAGCACCTTGCCCTTGTAGGCGGAGAGCTTCACCGGCTTGCCGTCGATCTGGTTGGCCTCGAAGTCGTAGACGCTGGTCATGATGGTTGTTCCTCAGGTGGACGCAGAGGTGCGATCATCGCCCTCCGCCGGCGTTCGTGCAAACGCCGCCCACACGGCGCCCAGCACGATCAGCGCGCCGCCGACCAGGATGCGCGGGTCCATGGTGGCCGCACCCAGCGCCACCGACGAAACGCTCGCGAACAGCACTTCCGACAGCATGATCACCGAGGTGGCACTGGCCGTGAGCCGCGCCGCGCCGTACTGCAGGCAGACATTGGCGATCACGAAGCTGGTGCCCAGCAGCGTGGCCCAGCCGATCCAGCCCGCCGAGGCGGCCGTCGGCGAATCGATGACGCCGACCGAGGCGCCGATCAGCGCCGTGACGCCCGCCACGAAGGCGCAGCCGCAGAACATCGCCAGCGCGCGAGATTCGCCCGGCGCCGGGCGCAAGTGGCGCACACGATGTTGGCCACCGCGAAGCTGAAACCGGCTGCGAGGCCCAGCCAGTCGGGCAGGCTCGAAGGCACGGGCCAGTCGGTGCCGGGCGTCTTGAGCACCACCACGCCCGTGAGCGCCAGCGCCACCCGCGCCAGTGCGCCGCCCGTGGGCCGCTCACCCAGCAGCAGCCAGCCCAGCAGCACGCTCCACAGCGGCATCAGATAGAACAGCAGCACCACGCGCACCACGTCGCCCTGCGTCACGGCCCAGTTGAAGCCCACGTTGGTGAAGCCCGCCGCCAGGCCCAGCGCCCGCCAGCATGGGGTAGGCCACGAAGCCTTGCCACGCATGCCGGCGCACGAGGCCCATCACGACGGCGATCGCCAGGTAGATGAGGCAGGTGGTCCATACCGGGTGCAGGCCGTGGTTTTCGATATGCCGGAACGGGAACCAGGACACGCCCCAGACGAAGGCGTTGAAGATCAGTGCAAGCGCGGGCATGGTGGCGTTGGAAGGGTAAGGGCTTTGGCGCTCGGCGCGCCGGCCGTCTCACCAACGCAGTCGCGCAATGTCAGTGATGCTTGTCGCTTCGGGCGATGGCCAGAAGGTGCTCGACCTCTTCGGGATACTTCTTCAGGTTGTTCCCATGCCAGCGCTTGATGAGCCACATGCAGCCCGCCACCACGAGGCCGAAGGCGCTGATCGCACCGTAGGCCGACAGGCCCAGCCCGGTGCACACGCTGTAGAAGCCGCCCAGCAGCAGGATGCAGGCCTGCTCGTTGAAGTTCTGCACGGCGATGGAGCGGCCCGCGCCCATCAGGTTGTGGCCGCGATGCTGCAGCAGCGCATTCATCGGCACCACCAGGAAGCCGCCCAGGCCGCCCAGGATGATCAGGAACGGCACCGCCAGCCAGACGTTGCCGATGAAGTTCATGCCGATCACCATCACGCCCATCGCGATGCCCATCGGGATCACGCCGGTGGCCATGTCCAGCCGCATGCGCATCGAGGCCACGATCGCACCCACGGCCGTGCCGATGGTCACCACGCCGGTGAGGGCCGAAGCCTGCGTGGTGTTGTAGCCGAGCGCCAGCGAAGCCCAGGCCAGCACGATGTATTTCAGGTTGCCGCCCGCGCCCCAGAACAGCGTGGTGGTGGCCAGCGAGATCTGGCCGAGCCGGTCACGCCACAGGCGCGAATTGCAATGCCAGAAGTCGGGCAGCAGCGCGAAGATGTTGCGTGCCAGGCCGTGCTCCGGGTTGGAGCGCAGCGGGCGCATCTCGACGCCGGTGTGCGGAATGCGCGTGTTGAACCAGGCCGCCAGCATGTAGACGAAGATCAGCACCGAGATCGCGGCTTCGGCCGGCGAATCGATGCCCGTGTCGATGAACGGGAAATCGAAAGCCAGCAGCTTGGTGGAGATCGCATGGCCCACCAGCGTGCCGCCGAGCACGATGCCCAGCAGGATGGACGCAATCGTCAGCCCCTCGATCCAGCCGTTGGCCTTGACCAGCGGGGAGGCCGGCAGCAGTTCGGTCAGGATGCCGTACTTGGCCGGCGAGTAGGCCGCCGCGCCCAGACCCACGATCGAATACGACAGCAGCGGGTGCAAGCCGAACAGCATCATCAGGCAGCCGATCACCTTGATCGCATTGCTGATGCACATCACCTTGCCCTTGGGCAGCGCGTCCGCGAAGGCACCCACGAGCGGCGCCAGCACCACATAGAAGACCGCGAAGATCGGCACCAGGGCCGCGCGCTGCCATTCGGGCGCGCCCGAACTTCGCATGAGATCGACGGCAACAACGAAAAGCGCTTGGTCGGCCAGCGACGAAAAGAACTGGGCCGACATGATCGTGTAAAAACCGCGCTTCATCGATGGGCCTGGCTGGCCAGAGGGATCTGCTGGCGGTAGTGAAAAAGTGTCGCGTCCGGAGCGAATGGGCAGTTATAGCATGGGGGTACGACACCGAAATGGGCATCCCCACCGTATGCGACCCCATTCCCGGAAATGCTAAAACGTGGTCTACGTTTTCCCAAAGCCCATCATGCCGCGCCCCATTCTCGCCACTGTGCATACCGACGCCTTGCGTCACAACCTCGATCGGGTCCGTCGCTCGGCCCTGGACGCCCGCGTCTGGGCGGTGGTCAAGGCCAATGCCTATGGCCATGGCATCGAGCGGGTTTATGAAGGCCTGCGCGGCGCCGACGGCTTTGCGCTGCTCGACCTGGCCGAGGCCGAACGGGTGCGCGCCCTGGGCTGGCGCGGCCCCGTGCTGCTGCTGGAAGGCGTGTTCGACGCCCGCGACCTGGAGCTGTGTTCGCGGCTCGACCTCTGGCACACCGTGCACTGCGACGAGCAGATCGACATGCTCGCGGCCCACAAGACGCTCAAGCCGCAGCGTGTCTTCCTGAAAATGAACTCGGGCATGAACCGCCTGGGCTTCACGCCCGAGCGCTTCGGATCGGCCTGGACGCGCCTCAACGCGCTCACGCAGGTCGACGAGATTTCGCTGATGACCCATTTCAGCGACGCCGACGGCGCCCGCGGCATCGCCCACCAGCTCGAGGCATTCGAGCGCGTCACCCAAGACCTGCCGGGCGAGCGCTCCATCGCCAACAGCGCCGCCACCCTGCGCCACCCCGGCCAGACCCGCGGCGACTGGGTGCGCCCCGGCATCGTGCTGTACGGCAGCGCGCCCGACTTCCCGGTGAACGACGCGGCGCACTGGCAGCTGCAGCCGACGATGACGCTGTCGACCCGGCTCCTCTCGGTTCAGACACTCAAGGCCGGCGACACCATCGGCTACGGCTCCAATTTCACGGCCGAAGGGCCGCTCACCATCGGCGTGGCCGCGATCGGCTATGCCGACGGCTACCCGCGCCACTGCAACACCGGAACGCCGGTGCTGGTGAACGGCGTGCGCACCCGCATGGTGGGCCGCGTGAGCATGGACATGATCACCGTCGACCTCACGCCGGTGCCTGACGCGAAATTCGGTACCGAGGTCACGTTGTGGGGTCGCTCGACGGTCACGGATGCGGTGCTGCCCATCGACGACGTCGCGCAGGCGGCGGGCACCGTCGGCTACGAACTCATGTGCGCCGTGGCGCCGCGCGTGCCGTTCGCTCCCGTCGACGAATGAAGGTTCTTTCCAACTGGCGCTCGGTGCGCCTTTGGGAGACGCAGGTCGAGCGCGACCTGCACTGCAACTACAACCTGCGCACGCACGGCATCCTGATCGGCACCTTCACGCTGCTGCTGATGTGGGGCGCCTCGGCGCTGCAGATGCACCTGTTTCATGTGGAGTCGCTGGCGGTGCGCTACTTCCTCACGCTGGGCGTGGGGTATCTCGGGTACCTGCTGGTGCTGCGCTGGTGGGCCAGGCGGCTGGTCGAGAACCGGGCTGACGTCGATGTCGACGTGGGCGATGGTGTCGATGCCGGTGAATTCGCGATCGACGTGGGCAGCAGCTTGGGCGGCGGCGGTGGCGACGGCAGCTTGCTGTCGGACGTGGCGGGCGGGGCGCTCGAGGTTGCGGGCGGCGCTGACGAAGGCGCCGTCATCGTGGTGCCGGTGGTCGCGATCTTCCTGATTTGCGTGGCCGTCGTGCTCGGCGCCGGCTCGCTCGTGCTGCTTTACTTCAGCTGGGACGCATTGCTGGCCGTGGCCGTGGAAGTGGCGTTCTCGTATGTGTCGGCCCGCGCCGCGGTGCGCGTGGCGCGCGAAGGATGGCTGATAGGCGGCGGTGCGGCTGACCTGGAAGCCGCTGCTGGGTGCGGTGGCCTGCGCGGTGATCCTCGGTGCGCTGCTCGACCACTTCATGCCGCAGGTCAACTCCCTGCCCGAGGCGGTGCGGGTCTTGCTGAAGAGGCACTGAGCTTTTTCTTCTTGCGCCCGGTGGCCAGTGCGTCGAGCAGGTGGTCGATCAGCACCCTGCACTTGGGCACGGTGAAGCGGCTGGGCGGATAGAGGATCCAGGCGTGCCCGTGGTAGTTGCCCTGGAACTCCCAGTCGGCCAGCACCCGCACGACGCTGCCGTCCTTCAGCGCCTGCTGCGCGATGAAGACCGGCACGCAAGCCACGCCCAGCCCCACCAGCGCGGCTTCGAGCCGGACCTCGCTGTGGTTCGAGACGTAGCGGCCCCGCACCGCGACCTCGGCTTCTTCCTCGCCCTGCTTGAATCGCCAATGGTTGTCGCGCTCGTGTTCGCCCAATGAAAGGCAGCTGTGCGCGAGCAGGTCGCGCGGATGTTCGATGGCATCGCCCTGTGCCAGGTAGCGCGGCGAGGCACACAGGATGTGCGCGACTGGCATCAGCTGCCGCGCCACCAGCCCTTCGGGCGGCTCCGTCGTCAGGCGCACCACCAAGTCCACGCCTTCGCGGATCGGATCGATGTCGCGGTCTTGCACGATGAGCTGTACATCGACCTCGGGATAGCGCTGCAGAAAGTCGAGGATGTGCGGATGCAGCACGCGCCGCGCAAAGGCCTTGGGCGCGCTGATGCGCACCAGCCCGCTCGGCTTCTTCGAGAACTGCTGCGCGATGTCCATCGTGCCCTGCGCTGCCAGCACCAGCTCGCGGCACCGTGCGAAAGCTTCGGCGCCGGGCTCGGTCAGGCGCAGCTGGCGTGTCGTGCGCTGCAGCAGCTGCACGCCGATCTCCTTTTCCAGCCGCTTGACCTGCCGGCTCGCGGCCGATGGCGTCATGCCCAGCAGATCGGCCGCCGCGGAGAAGCTTCCAAGCTCGGCGACCCGCATGAAGGTCACCATCTCGGGCAGCACTTTGAGAAATGAATTCGTTCCCACGACGCAATAGTCCTGTTCCGGCCGATGGCTACCCGGCCCGTGTGATGCCCTGAACAATTCTTCCTTTGTTGTTCATGGACGGCGGGCCGACAGTATGGATTCAAAGCAAGTGCAGGGCATCGCCCCCGGCGTGTGGGGTGCGAAGAAGTGGGCGGGCATCGGGGCCGCCGAGATCATGCTGCTGCTCGTGGCGGCGGTGTGGGGCGGCAGCTATGCGGTGGCCAAGCAGGCCACGCAGCAACTGCCCGTGCTGGAGTTCATCGCGCTGCGCTTCGGGTTGACCTTCATCGTGCTGCTGCCCGCGCTCAGGCCGCTGTTCAACGCGCAATGGCGGCAGGGGCTCGCCGTGGGCGGCCTGCTGGGCGCGAACCTGCTGGCGATCTTTCTGTGCGAGACCTTCGGCGTGTCGCTGACGACGGCCAGCAATGCCGCGTTCCTGATCAGCCTGTGCGTGGCGCTCACGCCGTTCGTCGAATGGTGGCTGCTGGGGCAGCGGCCGGCGCAGCGCATGTTCTGGGCGGCCGGTCTGTCCGCCGTGGGTGCCGCATTGCTGTCGGCCACGTCGCCCGCGGACATCTCGGTGGGCTGGGGCGACGGCCTGATGGTGGTGGCCGCCTTCCTGCGCGCCGTGATGGTGTGCATGACGCGGCGCTTGGCCGGGCGCCATTCGATGCCCGCGCTGACGCTGACGGCCGTGCAGTCGGGCGTGATGGCGCTCGGCGCGATGGCGCTCGGCGCGATGGCGATATCGCTTGTCGCATCGAAGGGCGCCTGGCACATGCCGCCCGCCACGGCCTCGTTCTGGTGGGGCATGGCGTACCTCGTGCTGCTGTGCACGGTGTTCGCGTTCTTTGCGCAGAACCATGCGGCGTCGCGCTCGAGCCCGAGCCGCGTGTCGCTGTTGATGGGGAGCGAGCCGGTGTTCGGGGCGTTGATTGCGGTGTATAGATTCGGGGAGAAGGTCGGGGCTTGGGGTTGGGCCGGTGGGTTGCTGATCGTCCTTGCGGCCTGGTGGGTGACGATGCCGCAGTCCGACGCGCCGCGTGCACATTCCGTGAATTTGTAGGCGTGCCTCTGTCGAACGGCGCACGCCGGCCAGGGACAATCCCGGCCGGAGGAAAAACTGTTCACATGATCTCGACGAAACGACCCCACGCCGCGTTCATCTGCGGCATTGCATTGGCCATCGGCGGCGTCTCCGCGCATGCCGCCGAGCCGGACGCGCCGGCACCGTCAGCCCCGCCCGTTGCAGAAGCAGCGGCGCCGCAGACCCGGCTGCTTTTCAACCGCGGCTTCTACAAGCCGGGCATCGAGCGGCTGCGGGTCGTCCGGCGTGAGAACACAGGCAACTACGTCGCAGGGCAGGTTGCGCTGAACGTTGCTGTTTCCCTGCTCGCGGGCAGGGGGGCCATTGGCGCACAGGGCTTTTCGAAGGATGACCTGGCCGGTGTGACGCTGGACGAACTCAAGGACGATCCGTTGAGCGTCAATCCGGCCATCAGCGATCTGAACGACGCCTTGAGCAAGGTCGCCACCGACATCTACCGCAAGCGTGCCGAGGCCGCGCATGCGACAGCGCTGACGGACGGCTCCACGCCCGAGGAAATCGAGGAAGCGGGCCGGGTCCAGAAGGAGGCCGACACGCCCTTGCACCCGGGCCCATGGCATCTGGTCTACGAAAACCTGTCGGGAACGGACGAACTGTTCCGGCTGAAGTTCGGCGCCGAACTCGGCCGCCCGGGCTTCATGCGCCCGCCGGCCGCGTGCTTCTATCAATCGGAGCCCATCGTCTGGGCGCAGTGGCAGGCCGACAACTGGCAGCGGCTGCGCGAGGAACGCGCGAAGGCGGTGGCCAGCTGCATCGAGACGCTGTCAGCCATGCCCGAAACACGCTGGTGATGGCTCAGCGCGCAGCCGCCGCGCCCCGCCAACGGAAGCAAGCCTCGCGAATCAGCTGGATCAGCTCGCGCAGCGGCTCCGTCGCCTTGCTCTCGATGAACCGGATCGCAAAGTGCGCGGGCGGCAGTTCCGGCAGGAGGCTGCCGGCCGGAATGGGGCGCAGGCCCAGCGGCATGTTCGACGGCGTCAGCACCGTGATGGCCAACCCGGCGCACGCCGCCTCCGTCACCGCACGAGCGCTGTGCGCGGTCAGTACGATCTGCCAGTTCGAGCCGTGGCGCTGCAACGAGGCCAGTGCGGCCTCGCGGTAGGGACACGGCTCCGACAGGAACGCAAAGGGCAGGGGCAGATCCGGGTCGAGCAGCGATTTCGCCGCGTAGGCCCACACCATGGGCTCGATCCACAGCGTCTCGCCCTGCATCTGTGCATCGCAGAATGCGCCCACCACGAGGTCCAGCGACCCGAGTTCGACCTGCCGGGCCAGCGTGGTGCTGATGTCGCCGGTAACCTCCACATGGATGTCCGGGCGCGCCTGACGAAACTCCGCGAGCGCGGCATAGAGCCACCCGCCCGCGAAGCCTTCGGAGCAACCCAGCCGGATCGTCGTGGCCGGCTTGCGCGATGCACCCATCTTCAGCACCGCCTGCTCCTGCAGCTGCAGGATGCTGCGCGCATAGCTCAGCAGGATGCCGCCCTTGCGGGTGAGCGCCAGCGAGCGCGTCGTGCGTTCGAAGACGCGACAACCCGCCTGCTCTTCGAGCCGCTTGATCTGGGCGCTGACGGCCGACTGGGTGAGATGCCGCACCTCCGAAGCCCGGGTGACGCTGCCGTGGTCGGCCACGGCGACGAAGGTGCGCAAGAGGATCGAGTCGAGCATGGGTTTCAGTGCCAATGATTCTGAATAGGTAAAGATTATCTTGATTGTCTTGTGAGTTCGAGCGGCTTAGTCTGCAGACCCCGTCAACATCCGAGGCAGCAGCCCACCATGAAGGAACTTCTCTACATCGAGGCCTCGCCGCGCAAGTCGCGCTCCGCCA
>CAMATD010000153.1 GCA_945860785.1 Variovorax sp. YR752
CGGCTTGATCAGGTCCATCGAGGTGCTCATGGCTACCTTCCTCCGGTCACGTCGAGCAGGGCCATGGTCGTGTAGCTCGCTTCGGCCGACAGCAGCCAGAGGATCGCACCCGCGATTTCCTCAGGGCTGCCGGTGCGCTTCATCGGCACGGTGGGCGCCAGTTCGAACGCGCGGTCGGGCATGCCGCCGGAGGCGTGGATCTCGGTGTCGATCAGGCCGGGGCGCACCGCGTTGACGCGGATGCCCTCGTCGCCCACTTCCTTCGCCAGGCCGATGGTGAGGGTGTCGATGGCGGCCTTGCTGGCTGCGTAGTCGACGTACTGGCCGGGCGAACCGAGCCGCGCGGCGCCGCTGGAGATGTTGACGATGGCGCCGCCCGCGCCGCCGTATTTCGTGCTCATGCGGCGCACGGCTTCGCGGGCGCAGATGAAACTGCCGATCACGTTGATGCGGAACATGCGTTCCAGCCGCGCCACGCTCATTTCGTCGACACGGGCCTGCACGTCGACCACGCCGGCGTTGTTGACCAGGGCGGTGAGGCGGCCGAGCTTGGCGTCGACTTTCTCGAACATCGCGAGCACCTGGGTTTCGTCGCCCACATCGGCCTGCACGGCGATGGCGGTGCCGCCGCCGGCGCGGATTGTGCGCACCACTTCGTCGGCCGCCAGCGAGTTGCTGGCGTAGTTGACGGCCACCGCGTAGCCGCGCTGCGCGGCCAGCAGGGCCGTGGCGGCACCGATGCCGCGACCGCCGCCGGTGATCAATAGCACTGGATTCAAAACCTACCTCCTGCAGAGAAACTGCGTGTCAGTTAAAACTGGTGGCTTGGATTACATCATCGAGGGCACGCGCATGAGCAAGACCATTGACTACTACTTTGCGCCCCACAGCCCGTGGACTTATCTGGGTCATACCCGGTTCGAGGCGATTGCCGCGGCCGCTGACGCTACGGTGCGCGTGCGGCCGATCGACATGGGCAGCGTGTTCCCGGTGTCCGGCGGGCTGCCGCTGGGCAAGCGCGCGCCGCAGCGGCAGGCCTACCGGCTGGTCGACTTGGCGCGCTGTTCCCGACATCTGGGGCTGCCGCTGAATCCCAAGCCCAAGTTCTTTCCGGTCGCCAGCGACGATGCGGCGCGGCTCATCATCGCGGTCGACATCAACGACGGCACCCAGGCCGCAATGCGCGTTTGCGCCGCGGTATTTGCGGCGGTCTGGGTGCAGGAGCGGAACATCGGCGACCCGAACGTGCTCGAAGCCCTGGTCGCGGAATGCGGCCTTCCGGCCAAGCGCGCCGAGCAGTCGCAGAGCCAGACGGTGCAGGAACGCTACGAGGCCTACACGCAGGAGGCCATCGACATCCAGGTGTTCGGCGCGCCGAGCTACGTGATCGATGGCGAGATCTTCTGGGGGCAGGACCGGCTCGATTTCGTCGAACGCGCACTGCGCCAGTAAGCACGGCATTCATTCATTTGCTATCAAGGAGCATGACAACCATGGGTCAATTCATCGATCTCTCCGCCAAGGACGGCTTTACCTTTCCCACCTACGTGGCCGAGCCCGCGGGCAAGCCGCGCGGCGCGGTGGTCGTGGTGCAGGAAATCTTCGGCGTGAATTCGCACATCCGCTCGGTGGCCGACGGCTATGCGGCCGACGGCTATCTGGCGGTCGCGCCGTCGACCTTTCACCGCGTCAAGCCCGGCGTCGAGCTGGGCTACAGCGAGGAGGACATGAAGGCGGGCTTCGGCCTCAAGACCGAGGTCGAGGCGCTTCCCGCGCCCGGCGTGCTGCAGGACATCGAGGCGGCCATCGCCTATGCGTCCAAGGCCGGCAAGGTGGGCATCGTCGGCTACTGCTGGGGCGGCCTGCTGGTCTGGCGCGCCGCGAGTCTGCTGCCGGGCCTTGCCGCTGCTGCGCCGTACTACGGCGGCGGCATGACCACGCCGGAAGAAACCGCGCGCCAGCCCAAGGTGCCGGTGCTGGCGCACTTCGGCAACCAGGACCACTGGATCCCGCTGGACACCATCGAGACCTGCAAGAAGGCGCATCCGGAAGTGGAAGTGCATGTCTACGAATCGGGCCACGGCTTCAACTGCGACCAGCGCGGTTCGTACAACGCCGAGGCGGCCAAGCTGGCACGCTCGCGTTCTTTGCCAAGCACGTCGGCTGAGCGGATCAGCGCAAGAAAGAGCCCGGCCTGTGCCGGGCTTTTTCATTTCTTGAGGCCGCCCACGCGGGTCTGGAGAAAGTCGAGCAGTGCGCGCAGCGCGGCGCTGTTGTGGCGCCGCTGGAGGTACGCGGCCGACAGCCCATGTCCTTGCGTGCGTAGTCCTGCAGCACCGGGACGAGTTCACCGTGCTCGACGTGCGATTGCACAAGAATCGAGGGCAGGTAGATCACGCCGAAGCCACGCATCGCGACCCGGATCAGCGGCGCGCCCTCGGTGCAGTCCATGCGGCTCTTGACCGCCACGTCGAGGGGCTTTCCGCCGTCGTCGAAACGCCAGACCGGTTGTGCGCCCAGCAACGAGTGCGTGAGCGCCTCGTGCCCGGCCAGGTCGCGCGGATGCTCGGGCTTGCCGTGTTTCTTCCAGTAGATCGGCGAGGCGCAGACCACCATGTTCATGAGCCGGAGCTTGCGCACGATCAGGTTGGCGTCTTCGACGGGGCCGCTGCGGATGTCGACGTCGATGCCTTCTTCCGCGAGATCCACCGTGCGATTCGTCAGCTGCAGGCTGATGCTCACGTCGGGGTAGTAGCGCATGAAGTCGGCCAGCAGGTTGGGAAACTCGCCGTTGCCCATGCCGTGCGGGGCGGAGATCCGCAGGCGGCCGCCGGGCTGGCTGGCGCGCTCCTGCAGCTCGGCCTGGGTGAGCTCCACCATTTCGAGCATGGGGTGCTGCGTTCGAGCAGCAGCTGCCCGGCGTCGGTGAGGCTCACGGAGCGCGTGGAGCGGTTGAGAAGCCGGACGCCGAAGCGCGTTTCGAGTTCGGCCACGTACTTGCTGACGGTGGCTTTCGACATGTCGAGCCTCTTGGCCGCCTGGGAGAAGCTGCCATGGGAGGCGACTTCGCGGAAGGTTCTGATCAGATCGAGACTGTCCATGTCAAAGAGCCCATTGTCTCCGTTTTGCGAACGCCATGGTTCGATTCTGCAGGGTTTTTCCTAGCGAGCTTGCGCGACACTTCGGGTTAAGGGTCGGCGTTCTGCCGGCCCTTTGTCGTTGTGCACGCCTTGGAGTCAGGATTGTTTCAATAGAGGAAACACGGTGTCTCTGATCCGAGTGTTTTCTCTATGTAAATCCGTTTGACACTCGCCGCACAGGCAAGCGACCGAGCGAGCTTGGTGGCCAAACCATCCGACGAACACAAGGAACTGACATGAAGACCTCGCACATCCTCGCCGCCGCTGCTCTGACCCTCCTGGCCGCTACCGGCGCCCAAGCTGAAACCTACGAAGGCGTGAACACCGCCGTCTCGACCAAGAGCCGCGACGAAGTCAACGCCGAAGCCGTTCGCACCGCCTACGCTCCCGACCAGAACGTGACCGGTGGCTCGCGCGTCAACAGCCGCGTCATCTCGACGATGCCCCACCCGATGGACGCACGCGTTCAAGCCCAACAAGGCTCGGGCGCTACCGCCAAGTAAACAAGCCGCCCTTCGGGGCAGCTCAGAAAAAAGGCCACGCGAAAGCGTGGCTTTTTTTCGTTGGGCGGGCAGCCAGCTATCGCGTTCGGGCGAGATAGCGCTTGCGCCAGAAGATCAGGACCAGCAGCACCGCGATGACGAGCATGGCGGTCATCGCGATCCAGAAGCCGTCGGCCTTGTGCACCAGCGGAATGAACTCGAAGTTCATGCTGAAGATGCCCGCGATCAGGTTGAGCGGCAGGAAGATGGCGGTCAGCACGGTGAGCACCCGCATGATGTCGTTGGCGCGGTGGCCCTGGACGCTGAAGTGCATCTGCACGGCCGTCTCGGCGTTCTGCTCGAGCCGGTGCACGTGGTGCACCACGCGCTCGATGTGCTCCAGCACGTCGCGGCTCCGGATCATGATCAGCTCCCGCTCGCGCTGCTCCGCCTCGCCCTTGGGCGCGGGCAGGGTTTCGAGCGAGTCGATCCAGTCCTGCATGGCGGCGCGCTGGTCTTCGCAGATCTCGTCCAGGTGGTGCAGCGACTGACGCGCCTCCATCAGTGCGCCCCAGTTGGTGAAACGGCTGCGCGGATCGATCAGCTCGGTCTGCCAGTGATCGAGCTGCTTGGTGAGCTCGCGCCGCAGGTCGAGGTAGCCGTCGACGATCTGGTTGATGACGCGCAGCATCAGATCCGAGGGGCTCGCAGGCACGCGCGCGGAGGTCGCGCGCACGTCCAGCGCCGGGGCGCCGCGGTCATCGGACGACCCGGCCGCCAGGAGCCGCGTGGCGAAGGCGTCGCGCACCGCGCCGTCCTCCGGATGCACCGAGAGCAGCACCCGGTCGAACACCGCGAAGCCGACCGGTCGAGTGTCGACGCGGTGCAGCACCGGTGGCCCGCTGCGGGGGTGGGGCGTGGTGCGGAGGGGTGGGGCCTCGTTGCCGTTGCCCCCGCCGTTGCCCAGCGCCGCCTGCCCCTGGCTGGTCGCGAGGCGCCGGAACACCAGCACGTCGTACTGCGAGGTGTAGTCGTAGTGCGAGGGCAACTGGTCGTTGAGCAGATCGGCCACATGCAGGTCGACCAGCTGGGTTTGGCAGAGCGTCTGCAGGATCTGCTGGACCTCCGCCAGCGAGGTGCGGAATTCCTCGCGGGTGAGTGAAATCCAGAGATAGCCGCTGGCGGCGCAGGCCCCCGGCACGGCCAGCGGCGTGAGCGCCTGGTGCTCGCTGACCTGCGAACGGTTGATTTCGAAGATGCGCATGACCCTGCTTCAGTTGTTCTTGTTGTATTGCCCGGCCAGCCCTTGCCGCACGGGCGTGGCGTGCTACTATTTTTGCAGCAGTTGCGCAGCGTCGAGTGCAAAGTAGGTGAGCACGCCATCCGCGCCGGCGCGCTTGAAGGCCAGAAGGCTTTCGAGCACCACCGCATCGTGGTCGAGCCAGCCGTTCTGGGCGGCGGCCTTGAGTATCGCGTATTCGCCGCTCACCTGGTAGGCGAAGGTCGGCACGTGGAATTCGTCCTTCACGCGGCGCACGATGTCCAGGTACGGCATGCCGGGCTTGACCATCACCATGTCGGCGCCTTCGGCGATGTCGAGGGCCACCTCGCGCAGCGCTTCGTCGCTGTTGCCGGGGTCCATCTGGTAGACCTTTTTATTGCTCTTGCCGAGCGTGGCGGCCGAGCCCACGGCGTCGCGGAACGGGCCGTAGAAGGCGCTGGCGTACTTGGCACTGTAGGCCATGATGCGCGTATGAATGTCGCCGCGCGCCTCGAGGGCGGCGCGGATGGCGCCGATGCGGCCGTCCATCATGTCGCTGGGCGCCACAATGTCCACGCCGGCTTGCGATTGTGTGAGTGCCTGCTTCACCAGCACTTCGACGGTGGCGTCGTTGAGGATGTAGCCGGTGTCGTCCAGGAGGCCGTCCTGTCCGTGGCTGGTGTAGGGGTCGAGCGCCACGTCGGTCATCACGCCGAGTTCGGGGAAGCGCGACTTGAGCGCGGCCACCACGCGCGGGATCAGCCCGTCGGGGTTGAAGGCCTCGTCGCCGGCCGGCGTCTTGAGGCTCGCGTCGATCACCGGGAACAGCGCCATCACCGGGATGCCGGCTGCCACGCACTGCTCCGCAACGGGCAGCAGCAGGTCGAGGCTCAGGCGGTCCACGCCCGGCATCGAGGGCACGGCATCGCGACGCCTCTCGCCTTCCTGCACGAACACGGGGTAGATCAGGTCGTTGACCGTCAGCGTGTTCTCCCGGACCAGGTTGCGAGTGAAGGCGTCCCGGCGGAGGCGTCGCGGCCGGCCGGCGGGGAACATGGCGAGGGGGGAAAGGGCGGACGTCATAATTGGAAAATTGTGCCTGAAGCGCTGAATCGCAGTGCTGTCGCCTATGCGACAGGTTGTCTGACAACTACGGAGGAAGTCAGTAGCTAAAAAGTTCTAAGTTTTTAGCTGTAAATGACAAAGAAAGTGCCCTAGTCGCTTGAAACCTTGTTTCGTTCTTTGTTAAATTCTGAAGCGGGCGGCTTGCCGCTCCCCGCTTTTCCTCCCTGAGCGGGTGCCTTGATGTGTGACAGCAAAAGGGCTTCCCAGCCCGACGTGAAGACGTCAGGCTTTTTTTTGTCCGAGGTCTTTTGGGCGCTACGTTACAAATCGGAGCGAGGGGACGGCGCACTACTAAACTGCCGCTATGCTCTGGGTCAAATCACTACACATCGTTTTCATTGCAAGCTGGTTCGCGGGGCTGTTCTATCTGCCGCGGATTTTCGTCAATCTTGCGATGGTGCCCCCGGAGTCGGTCGCAGAGCGCGCACGTTTGCTGCTGATGGCGCGCAAGCTGCTGCGGTTCACCACCTTCCTGGCTGTTCCCGCGCTGGCCTTCGGCCTGTGGCTCTGGCTGGGCTATGGCATCGGACGCGGGCCGGGCAACGGCTGGATGCATGCCAAGCTGGCGCTGGTGTTGGTGGCGATCGGCTATCACCATGGTTGCGGCGTGCTGCTGCGCCGCTTCGTGGCGGGTGGCAACCAGCGCAGCGATCGCTGGTACCGCTGGTTCAATGAACTGCCGGTGCTGCTGCTGCTCGGCATCGTGATCCTGGTGGTCGTCAAGCCTTTCTGAACCCGGTACATACAGTGGAGATGCAGCACAAGTCCGCCGCACTCCCTCTCGCGCTCGCCTATGCGGCACTGATCGTCTACGCCAGCCTCTATCCGTTCGCGGACTGGCGCGACCAGGGCATCGCGCCGTGGGCCTACCTGTCGGCGCCCTGGCCCAAGTACTGGACGGGGTTCGACTTCGCGGTCAATGTCGCGGGCTATGTGCCCTTCGGTTTCCTGTGCGCCCTGGCGGTGCTGCGCACGCATCGAAGCGCCAGTGTCTGGCGCGCGGTGCTGCGCGCCGCCATCGCCGGCGCGGCGATTTCCTTCGCCATGGAGACGCTGCAGAGTTACCTGCCCGCGCGGATCCCCTCGAACGTCGACCTGGGGCTGAACACGACCGGCACGGTCGTCGGTGCCGTGCTGGCGGCGGCGCTGGAGCGCCTGGGCGCGGTGGCGCATTGGAGCCGCGCGCGTTCGCAGTGGTTCGTGGAGGATTCCCGCGGCGCGCTGGTGCTGCTCGCGCTCTGGCCTTTTGCCCTGCTGTTCCCCGCGGCCGTCACCTTCGGGTTGGGTCAGGTGTTCGAGCGGCTCGAGGTCGCCATTTCAGAGTGGCTGCTCGATACGCCTTTCATCGACTGGTTGCCGCTGCGCCAGTTCGAACTCGAGCCGCTGGTGCCGGCGGTGGAGCTGTTGTGCGTGATGCTTGGCGCGTTGGTGCCGTGCCTTCTGAGTTTTCTGGTTGCGCGCACTGTCGTTCAACGTGCCGTGCTGCTCCCGACGATCTTTCTGGCGGGCATTGCTGCTTCGGCGCTGTCGGCGGCATTGAGTTACGGGCCCGCGCATGCATGGGCGTGGCTGGATCTGCCGGTCCAGGTCGGCATGGCCGCCGCGTTCATCACCGGCGCGCTGCTCGTGGCCGCGCCGCGCCGCCTGTGCGCCGCCTTGTTGCTGGTGGGGCTCGTGCTCCAGTTGAGCCTTCTCAACCAGGCGCCCGAGAGCGCGTACTTCGCGCAGACCCTGGCCACCTGGGAGCAGGGGCGCTTCATTCGATTTCACGGGCTGGCCCAGTGGCTGGGATGGCTCTGGCCATTTGCGGTGCTGGCCTACGTGGTGGCCGCCCTGTCGCGCAGAGGGCGGCTGGCGCCGTAGCGGCAGCACCGGGTCGGGGTCACTAAAATCGAGCGATGCCCAGTTCCACCTCTGCCGCGCCGTCCGGCTACTACGGTCGCCACATCTTCTTTTGCCTCAATGAGCGGAAGAACGGTGAGGACTCCTGCTCCATGCACAACGCGCAAGAGGGCTTCGACCGTTGCAAGGCGAAGGTGAGAGAGGCCGGTTTGGCCGGACCCGGCAAGGTGCGCGTCAACAAGGCGGGCTGCCTCAATCGCTGCGCCGGCGGCCCGGTGGCGGTGGTGTATCCCGAGGCCGTCTGGTACACCTTCGTCGATGCCGACGACATCGACGAGATCGTCGAATCGCATCTGAAGAATGGCGAGCTCGTCGAGCGGCTCTTGCTGTCGGCCGGCGTCGGACGCTGAACTTTCCCGCGGGCTTGCCGCTCGTACCGTGCTCCCGACCGGCGCTGCCGGTCCGCTCACTCACAGTGCCATGAACTCCCAGACCGAAAAGATCAGCCTCCAGGGCGCTGCCGGCGTGATCGAGGTGCAGCGCGATCTGCCGGCCGGTGCCGCGCGCGGCGTCGCGGTAATCGCCCATCCGCATCCGCTGTTCGGCGGCACGATGGACAACAAGGTCGTGCAGACCCTGGCGCGCGCCTTGATCGCCTGCGGATGGACCGCGGTGCGCTTCAACTTCCGCGGCGTGGGCGCCAGCGAAGGCGTGCACGACGAAGGGCGCGGCGAGCTGGAAGACATGCTGAATGTGGTCAGCCAGCTCGCGCCGGAGGGGCCGCTGGCCATCGCCGGTTTTTCCTTCGGTGCCTTCGTCGCAAGCTGTGCGGCCGAAAAGCTCTGGGCTGCGCGCGACATCCGGCAGATCGTGCTGGTCGGCACGGCCGCGGCGCGCAACACCGTGGCCACGCTGCCGGCCGAGGCCCACGAGCGCATGCTGGTGGTTCACGGCGAGGCCGACGACACCGTGCCGCTGGCGGCGGTGATGGATTGGGCGCGACCGCAGTCACTTCCTGTCACAGTCATCCCCGGGGGCGGCCATTTCTTTCACGGACAATTGCCGCTGCTCAAAAGTCTGGTTGCCCGCCACCTCCGCGCGGGCATTGAATGAAAGCCTCGCAGGCTTTGTTTTCGTCTCTTTCCAACTCCTCCATGAATCGTTTTCTCAATGCGCTCCGCGCACTGGTGCTGACCGCCGCTGCCTCGGTCGGCGTGATCGCTGTCGCCCAGGTGCCGGCACCGCCCGAAATTGCCGCGCGCAGCTACCTGCTGCTCGACGTGACCGCGAACCAGATCCTCGCGCAGAAGGACATCGACAGCCCCGTCGAGCCGGCTTCGCTCACCAAGCTGATGTCGGCCTACATCGTGTTCGACGCGCTGCGCGCCAAGAAGATCACGCTGACCCAGACCATGCCGGTCAGCCCGCGCGCCTGGAAGATGCCCGGTTCGCGCATGTTCATCGACCCCAAGATGCAGATGCCGGTCGAAGACCTGATCAAGGGCCTGATCGTGCAGTCGGGCAATGACGCCACGGTGGCGCTGGCCGAAGGCGTGGGCGGCACGGTGGAGCACTTCGTCGAACTCATGAATGCACAGGCCAAGGCGCTGGGCATGAAGAACACGAGCTACAAGAACCCCGAAGGGCTCACCGCGCCCGGCCACACCACCACGGCCCGCGACCTGAGCATCCTGGCGACCCGGCTGGTGCGCGACTTCCCCGAAGAAGCCAAGTACTACGCGATCAAGAAGTACCGCTATCCCGGCACGCCATCGACCAACGACACCAACCGCAACCTGCTGCTGTTCCGCGACCCGACCGTCGACGGCCTGAAAACCGGCCATACCGAAGCCGCCGGCTACTGCATGATCGCCACCGCCAAGCGCGATTTCCCGAACCTGACCGGCGGCCGCCGCCTGCTGTCGATCGTGTTGGGCACCTCGGGCGAGACCGTGCGCGCCAACGAATCGCAGAAGCTGTTGAACTGGGGCTACACGGCCTACGACGCCGTCCGCCTGTTCGACGCCGGTCAGCCGGTCGCCACGCCGGCGGTCTGGAAGGGCAAGGCCAACATCCTCAAGCTGGGCCGTCCGGACGCCATCGTGGTGGCGGTTCCCGCCGGCACCGCCAGCAAGATCAAGACCCAGGTGGCGCGCCCCGATCCCCTGGTGGCGCCGTTCACCAAGTACCAGCCCGTGGGCTCGCTCAAGGTGACGCTGGACGACCAGCCGGTGGCGGATGTGCCGCTGGTCGCCCTGGAAGCCGTCGAGCAGGCCGGAATATTCGGCCGCGCCTGGGACGCCGTCAGGCTCTGGATCAAGTAAGGCGGCCGGGGCCGGTCAGGCCGCCAGCTGACGCTGGCTGCGTGTGACTTTGCCGTTTCAGGCCCGCCTGCTATACTCGCAAGCTTTTCGGAATTTTCCGAAGGGTTTCACGTTTTCGTTATTCCCGGCTTCCTTGCCTTGCGTCACGTCAAGGACAAGGATGGTTTCACAGCCAAGGCCGGGTTGTTTTGGGACTTATTCATTCATGCCAACCATCAATCAACTGGTGCGTCAGGGTCGAACGGTCGAAAAGATCAATTCGAAGAGCCCTGCCATGCAGAACTCGCCGCAACGCCGCGGTGTCTGCACCCGCGTCTACACCACGACGCCAAAGAAGCCCAACTCGGCGCTTCGTAAAGTTGCCAAGGTCCGTCTGACCAATGGCTTCGAAGTCATCTCCTACATCGGCGGCGAAGGCCACAACCTGCAGGAACACAGCGTGGTGCTGGTTCGTGGCGGTCGTGTCAAGGACTTGCCCGGTGTTCGTTACCACATCGTGCGCGGTTCGCTCGACTTGCAAGGCGTGAAAGACCGCAAGCAGTCGCGTTCCAAGTACGGCGCAAAGCGTCCCAAGAAGGCTTAAGCCTTCCTGTCGTCAGAAAACAAACGGTGTTCGGTTGCCTTGGCGGGCACATCGAACGAAGTGACCCAAGGTCGGGTCGAGTAAGTGAGAGTCCGAACTGGCTCTCGCGGTACCGGAAACGGTGCCAACTGAAGCAAAGAGGTTAAAAAATGCCACGTCGTCGCGAAGTCCCCAAACGTGAAATCCTGCCGGATCCCAAGTACGGCAATGTCGAGCTGTCGAAGTTCATGAACGTGATCATGGAAGGCGGCAAGAAGGCGATCGCCGAGCGCATCATTTATGGCGCGCTCGACTTCATCGAAAAGAAGAACCCTGACAAGGACCCGCTCGAAGCTTTCACCGTTGCCATCAACAACGTGAAGCCGATGGTCGAAGTCAAGTCGCGCCGCGTTGGTGGTGCGAACTACCAGGTGCCGGTCGAAGTGCGCCCGGTGCGCCGTCTGGCGCTGTCGATGTGCTGGATCAAGGAAGCCGCCCGCAAGCGTGGCGAAAAGTCGATGGCCCTGCGTTTGGCCAACGAACTGATGGAAGCCACGGAAGGCCGTGGCGGCGCCATGAAGAAGCGCGACGAAGTGCACCGCATGGCAGAAGCCAACCGCGCCTTCAGCCACTTCCGCTTCTAAGAATCAAACTTCGCTTGGGCGTTGGGTATTGAGTGTCGGGCGCTGTCGCCCGTGCTCAAGGCCCAGCGCTCAACGCATTTAACCCGAAAATAAATCATGTCTCGCAAGACCCCCATCGAGCGCTACCGCAACATCGGCATCTCCGCGCACATCGACGCCGGCAAGACCACGACGACCGAGCGCATCCTGTTCTACACCGGTGTGAACCACAAGATCGGTGAAGTGCACGATGGCGCCGCCACGATGGACTGGATGGAGCAGGAGCAAGAGCGCGGCATCACGATCACCTCGGCTGCCACCACCTGCTTCTGGAAGGGCATGGCGGGCACGTTCGACGAACACCGCATCAACATCATCGACACCCCCGGCCACGTGGACTTCACCATTGAAGTCGAGCGCTCGATGCGCGTGCTGGACGGCGCTGTCATGGTGTACGACGCGGTCGGCGGCGTGCAGCCCCAGTCCGAAACCGTCTGGCGCCAGGCCAACAAGTACAAGGTTCCGCGCCTCGCGTTCGTCAACAAGATGGACCGCACCGGCGCCGACTTCCTGCGCGTGCGCCAGATGATGGTGGACCGCCTGAAGGCCAACCCCGTCGTGATCCAGATCCCGATCGGCGCCGAAGAGCGCTTCCAGGGCATCGTCGACCTCGTCAAGATGAAGTCGATCATCTGGGACGAAGAAAAGGGCGTGACCTTCAAGTACGGCGAAATCCCGGCCGACTTGGCCGAGGTGTGCGCCGAGTACCGCGAAAAGCTCGTCGAAGCCGCTGCCGAAGCGAGCGAAGAGCTCATGAACAAGTACCTCGAAGGCAATGAGCTGACCGAAGTCGAAATCAAGGCGGCGATCCGCCAACGCACCATCGCTGGCGAAATCCAGCCGATGCTGTGCGGCTCGGCCTTCAAGAACAAGGGCGTGCAAGCCATGCTCGACGCCGTCGTCGAATACATGCCCGCACCGACGGACATCCCGCCGGTCAAGGGCATGGACGAAGACGAAGTGCCGACGACCCGCAAGGCCGACGACGACGAGAAGTTCTCTGCGCTCGCATTCAAGCTCATGACCGACCCGTTCGTCGGCCAGCTGACCTTTGTTCGCGTCTATTCCGGCGTGCTGACCAAGGGCGACAGCGTCTACAACCCGGTGCGCGGCAAGAAAGAGCGTATCGGCCGGATCGTGCAGATGCACGCCAACAACCGCGTCGAAGTGAGCGAAATCCGCGCCGGTGACATCGCTGCCTGCATTGGCCTGAAGGAAGTGACCACGGGCGAAACCCTGTGCGATCCCGCAGCCATCCTGACGCTCGAACGCATGGTGTTCCCGGAATCGGTGATCTCCCAGGCCGTCGAGCCCAAGACCAAGGTCGACCAGGAAAAGATGGGCATCGCCCTGCAACGCCTGGCACAGGAAGACCCGTCGTTCCGCGTCAAGACCGACGAAGAATCGGGCCAGACCATCATCGCCGGCATGGGCGAGCTTCACCTCGAAATCATCGTGGACCGCATGAAGCGCGAGTTCGGCGTGGAAGCCAACGTGGGCAAGCCCCAGGTGGCCTACCGCGAAACGATCCGCAAGACCGTCGAAGATGCCGAAGGCAAGTTCGTTCGCCAGTCGGGCGGCAAGGGCCAGTACGGTCACGTCATCCTGAAGCTCGAGCCGCAGGAAGCGGGCAAGGGCTTCGAGTTCGTCGACGCCATCAAGGGCGGTGTGGTTCCTCGCGAATACATCCCCGCAGTGGAAAAGGGCGTTGTGGAAGCGCTGACCCAAGGCGTGCTGGCGGGCTACCCCGTCGTCGACGTCAAGGTCACGCTGCACTTCGGCTCGTACCACGACGTGGACTCGAACGAAATGGCGTTCAAGATGGCCGCCATCTTCGGTTTCAAGGAAGGCGCCCGCAAGGCCAGCCCCGTGATTCTCGAGCCGATGATGGCCGTGGAAGTCGAAACGCCTGAAGACTACGCCGGCAACGTGATGGGCGACCTGTCCTCACGCCGCGGCATGGTGCAGGGCATGGAAGACATGATCGGTGGCGGCAAGGCCATCAAGGCCGAAGTGCCGCTGTCGGAAATGTTCGGCTACTCGACCACGCTGCGTTCGATGTCGCAAGGCCGTGCCACGTACACGATGGAGTTCAAGCACTACGCTGAAGCTCCGCGCAACGTTGCCGAAGCCATCGTGGCTGCTCGGGCGAAGTAATTTGAATCTGTCTGCGATCGTGTGCCCATCGCTGCCCGTGGCGAGGGAATCAGCAATGCGGTGCAGACATTAAACCCATCACGGGCAGTGCTCTTTCAAGGATTAAAAAATGGCAAAAGGTAAGTTCACCCGCACCAAGCCGCACGTGAACGTGGGCACGATCGGTCACGTTGACCACGGCAAGACCACGCTGACGGCTGCAATCGCAACCGTTCTGTCGGCCAAGTTCGGCGGCGAAGCCAAGGCTTACGACCA
>CAMATD010000154.1 GCA_945860785.1 Variovorax sp. YR752
GCGAATGTCCCCCGCTTCGCTCCTCCTTTATTTCGCTGCGGGGAGTACCCGGTGCCCTGTGCACGCGCCCCGAACGGGCCCCGAAACCGTTCAACTTGGTGCAGCGCACAAAAACGTGCCTTCGATCCCCGACGGAGCCCGGTGGCACCCGCCCCCTGCGTCCACCGCGCACTCCAGCTACTTTTCCGATAGCACCGAACACCCCGCAACCACTGGCACGCAGCTTGCGTAAGTGAATACAGAAGACCCTCGTGGTCTTCAGGCAGGCGGCACCCAACGGCGGGTGTCACCCACCGAATCGGACAAAGGCGTCCCCATCCCGCAAGGGCTCGTTCACGAGCAGCCCCTGCGCGGTCGGGACGCCTTTTTTGTTTTTCGCTTCTGCTTTTTTGTTTGTTCGTTCTTCAACCGGAGCCCGCACCCATGACCGACCTGCTGAAAACCCGCCTCAGCCGCCGCCGCGTACTGCAAGCCGCCGCCATCGGCGCCGTGGGCATCGACCCCGCGCTGCGCGCTGCCGTCTGGGCCCAGGGCTCCGACAAGCCCAAGAAGGAAGAAGTGAAGATCGGCTTCATCCCGCTGACCGACTGCGCCAGCGTGGTGATGGCCTCGGTGCTCGGCATCGACAAGAAGTACGGCGTGAAGATCGTCCCCAGCAAGGAAGCCAGCTGGGCCGGCGTGCGCGACAAGCTCGTGAACGGCGATCTCGACATGGCCCACGTGCTCTACGGCCTGGTCTACGGCGTGCACCTCGGCGTGAGCGGCCCGAAGAAGGACATGGCCGTGTTCATGACCCTCAACAACAACGGCCAGGCCATCACGCTGTCGAAGAAGCTGGCCGACAAGGGCGCGGTCGATGCCGCCTCGCTCGCCAAGCTCATCGCCACCGACAAGCGCGAATACACCTTCGCCCACACCTTTCCCACCGGCACCCATGCCATGTGGCTCTACTACTGGCTGGCCTCGGCCGGCATCGACCCGTTCAAGGACGTCAAGAACATCACCGTGCCGCCCCCGCAGATGGTCGCCAACATGCGCGTCGGCAACATGGACGGCTACTGCGTCGGCGAGCCCTGGGGCCAGCGCGCGATCATGGACGGCATCGGCATCACCGGCATCACCACGCAGGACATCTGGAAGGACCACCCCGAGAAGGTGCTCGGCACCACCGCCGACTTCGTGAAGAAATACCCCAACACCGCGCGCGCCGTGACCGCCGCGATCCTCGAGGCCGGCAAGTGGATCGACACCGGCCTGCAGAACAAGAACAAGATGGCCGAGACCATCGCCGACAAGAGCTACGTCAACACCAGCGTGGACGCCATCAACCAGCGCATCCTGGGCCGCTACACCAACGGCCTCGGCAAGAGCTGGGACGACCCCAACCACATGAAGTTCTACAACGGCGGCGCCGTGAACTTCCCTTATCTCTCCGACGGCATGTGGTTCCTCACGCAGCACAAGCGCTGGGGCCTGCTGAAGGAGCACCCCGACTACCTGAAGGTGGCCACCGAGATCAACCGCATCGACATCTACAAGCAGGCCGCCGCCGCCACGCAGACGCCGGTGCCCAAGGACCTGCTGCGCACCAGCAAGCTCTTCGACGGCACCGTCTGGGACGGCAAGGACCCGAAGAAGTACGCCGAGTCTTTCAAGCTGCATGTCTGAGGAGAAACACACCATGGTCAGCGCTGTCTTCCACTCCCCGCTCGAAGCGGCCGCGTCGCAGGCTCCGGCGCCTGCCGCGGCCAAGCCCGCGGCGTCCGCTCCCGCCGTGGTGACGCCTCCGGCGCCCGAGCCCCGCACCCGCACGCCCATCGACCTGCGCGCCGTCTGGATGCGCGTGCTGCCGCCGCTCCTGGGCTTTGGCCTGCTGGTGCTGATCTGGGAGCTGGTCGCCATCCGGAGCACCACCGGCTGCCCCACGCCGCTGGCCACCTGGCAGCAGGCGCTCACGGTGTTCAGCGATCCGTTCTACAGCAAGGGGCCGAACGACCAGGGCGTGGGCTGGAACGTGCTCTCGTCGCTGCAGCGCGTGGCGCTGGGCTTCGGCCTCGCGGCGGCGGTCGGCATTCCGGCGGGCTTCGCGATCGGGCGCTTCGAGTTCCTCTCGCGCATGTTCAACCCGCTGATCAGCCTGCTGCGCCCGGTGTCGCCGCTGGCCTGGTTGCCCATCGGCCTCCTGGTGTTCAAGGGCGCCAACCCGGCCGCGATCTGGACCATCTTCATCTGCTCGATCTGGCCGATGGTGATCAACACCGCCGTGGGCGTGCAGCGCGTGCCGAGCGACTACATGAACGTGGCGAAGGTGCTGAATCTTTCCGAATGGAAGATCCTCACCAAGATCCTGTTCCCCGCCGTGCGGCCGTACATGCTGACCGGCGTGCGCCTGGCCGTGGGCACCGCGTGGCTCGTGATCGTCGCCGCAGAGATGCTGACCGGCGGCGTCGGCATCGGCTTCTGGGTATGGGACGAGTGGAACAACCTCAACGTCGCCAACATCATCATCGCGATCTTCGTGATCGGCATCGTCGGTCTGGTGCTGGAGTTCGCGCTCATCAAGCTGGCCACTGCATTCACGTTCGAAGAGGTGAAGTCATGAACGACGACGCGAAGTACATCGAGATCCGCGACGTCGAGCAGCGCTTCAAGACGGCCAAGGGCAGCTTCCTGGCCCTCCGCGACATCAACCTGAACGTGGCCAAGGGCGAGTTCAGCACGCTCATCGGCCACTCGGGCTGCGGCAAGTCGACGCTGCTGAACCTGATTGCCGGGCTGGCGACGCCGACGCAAGGTGTTCTACTCTGCGCACACAGGGAGATCAAAGGCCCCGGCCCCGAGCGCGCGGTGGTGTTCCAGAACCACTCGCTGCTTCCCTGGCTCACCTGCTTCGAGAACGTGTACCTCGCGGTCGAGCGCGTGTTCGCAGCCACCGAGAGCAAGGTGCAGTTGCGTGCACGCACCGATGCGGCGCTGGCACTGGTGGGCCTTACGCCCACCGCGCAAAAGCGCCTTGGCGAAATCTCCGGTGGCATGAAGCAGCGCGTGGGCATTGCGCGCGCGCTGTCGATGGAGCCCAAGGTGCTGCTGATGGACGAGCCCTTCGGTGCCCTCGATGCGCTGACCCGCGCCAAGCTGCAGGACGAACTGCTCGCCATCGTGCAGAAGACCCAGAGCACCGTCGTCATGGTCACCCACGATGTCGACGAGGCGGTGCTGCTGAGCGACCGCATCGTGATGCTCACCAACGGCCCGGCCGCGACCATCGGCGACGTGCTGGCGGTGAACATCGCCCGACCGCGCAACCGCGTCGAGCTGGCCGAAGACCCGGCCTATGTGCATGCACGCAAGGCCGTCATCGATTTCCTCTACACGCGCTAGGCGCATGTGGAGAAGGTCGCGGCCTGACACAGCAGGCACGGCACGACCGGTGTCAGGACATGATGACCTGCAGGCTGTGCTCGTACCAACCGGTGAGGCGCTCGAAGGTGTCGACGAGTGCTTCGCTGGAACGGACCAGCGTGGCGCGCCCCTCGGGGCTGTCGAGCGCCTGCACGCCGCCGACCAGGCGCAGCCATTCGTCTCGCGCGGTCACCAATCCGGCGCGAATCTCGGGTGAACTGAGGGGCGCGCGCTCCAGTTCGAGCAGCGCGGCTTCGAACTCGGCCATCGTCGGCAGCAACCGGTCACGCGATGCGCTTGCAGCCAGCGTCGAGGCCAGCAATGCGTCTTTCGCCAGATGCTGCGCCCGCATGCGCTGCCGACCGCAGATGTTGACGATGCGCAGCGCGCGCCGCGCACCCGAAGCCTCCAGCGCTTCCGTCATGGCTTCGGCCGCGAGCAGCAAGGCCTCGCCGCGCGCATCGATCTCCGCGAGCCCCTGCAGCGTGGGTTTCGCAGCCAGCAGCGTGGCCAACCCATTCCATGCCGATTGCACTTCGCCGAGCGCCAGCACACCGGCCGCGCCCAGCTCGAGGGTCGCCAGATGATCCAGGTTCTGCTGTACCCGCTCGGTCGATTGCGTGCGCAAGACCCGCGCGCGCTGCACGTCGATGCCGGCCAGCAACTGCGCCGCCACCCGCACCAGCCGCTGCGAGAGCATGCGCAACTGCCCTGCGCGGTTGATCGCATCGGCTCACTGCGCGGCCTCGATGACGGAGCGCGACACCTCGCCCAGCCGCAGGTTCGCGTGCATGGCGGCGCCGCGCAGCAGGCCGAAGGCTTCGTCCTCGCCGATGCCGCGCGCGGACATCAGCAGGCCCTGGGCGCGATCGACCCACTTGCGCTCGTCCATGCGCGTGCGCAGGCTTTCGAGTTCGGTGCGCAGCGCGGCTTCGCGCGCCCACCGGGCCTGCGCCCGGGCCAGCAACGCCTGCAGCGACAGCGCATCGGGCGCCGCCCACGCGTGCACGCCGAGCGCGACCAGTGCCTCGTGCTGCCCGGCGTCCAGCGGCGTGCTGACCATGCTCACAGCGCAGGGCGGCACAGCATTCCAACCCTGCAATGCGTCGTGCAGCGCCTGCAGATGCGCCGGCTCCGGCAGACAGATCAACACCTGTTGCGGTGCGAGCACCCCCGCCTGCTGCACCAGCGTGTGGCAGGCGGCGCACCCGAGCACCGTGGCGTCAACGCCCGCCAACGCGCGCTGCAGCCACTCCGGCAAGGGCGCGGAGGCGTCGATTTCATTGGGCAGGACGAGAAGAAGGGAAATCATGGCGAGGTGTCGGAAGGCACCGGAAGCATAGGCCACGCCCGTGCGAATTCGCAGGCAGGCCTCTTGCGTCGAATGGGGCGCGGTGTAACGAAGCACCGCTTTGGTGAGGCTGCAGGTTCCTGCATCCCGTCCGGCCACCCACAGGCCGGGCACACCCCCACGCCGACAGCGTTCGCTGCTGCCGGCATCCCGCCCCAACCCCTGCCCGTCGACACGATCTTCTCCAGGTCGCGCCGCGGCTTTTCGCACCTTTGAACGCCATGTCCAGTTTCAGGAATTTCTTGCAGTCAGGCCACAGCCCCACCCTGTTCGCGGCCTTCCTGTACTTCTCGTTCTCCTGCTGCATCTGGGTGCTCAACGGCGCCATGGCGCCCTTCATCGGCGAAACCTTCAACCTCTCGCCGGCGCAGAAGGGCCTGATGCTCTCGGTGCCGATCATCGCGGGCGCGCTGATGCGCTTTCCGCTCGGCATCCTCTCGCAGTACATCGGCCGCAAGAAGGCCACGCTGGTCGAGATGGGCCTGATCGCGGTGGCGATGCTGTTCGGCTTCTTCTTCGTCAAGAGCTTCAACGACCTGCTCGCCATGGGCGTGCTGCTGGGCATTGCCGGTGCCAGCTTCGGCGTGGCGCTGTCGCTGGGCTCAGGCTGGTTCCCGCCGCAGCACAAGGGCCTGGCCATGGGCCTCGTGGACGCCGGCAACGTGGGCACGGCGGTGTCGGTGCTGGTGGCACCGCCGCTCGCGCAGTGACTGGGCTGGCAGGCGGTGTACGGCGTGGCCGCGGTCGCGATCCTGATCCCGATGGTGGTGATGGTCGTGCTCGCCAAGGAGCCGCCCGACGTCGACAGCCATTCCAGCTTCCGCGAGCACATCGCCTGCCTGTTCGAGAAAGACGGCTGGGTGTTCAGCCTGATCTACGGCGTGACCTTCGGCGGCTTCATCGGCCTCACCACCTTCCTGCCCTCGTACTACTACGACTAGTTCGGCGTGAGCAAGGTGCAGGCAGGCCAGCTCACGATGCTCGCGGCCTTCATGGGCGCCGCGGTGCGCATCGTCGGCGGCTGGCTCTCCGACCGCTGGGGCGGCGTCAACACGCTGACCGTGGTGCTGCTGGTGGTGGCGGTGGGCCTCGTGCTCGTGGGGCTGTCTTCGGGCTCGCTGGCCCTCACCACGCTGCTGCTGATCGTCTGTTTCGCCGCACTGGGCGCGGGCAACGGCGCGCTGTTCCAGCTGGTGCCGCTGCGCTGGCCCACGAGCACGGCGGTGGCCGGCTCGATGATCGGCGAGATCGGCGCGCTGGGCGGCGGCCTGGTGCCCAACGCGATGGGCCTGTCGACGCAGTACCTGGGCAGCTACCTCTGGGGCTTCGTCTTCTTCGGCGCGCTCTCGCTGGCGATGCTGGGCGTAATGCGCGTGATGCAGATCCGCTGGACGCGCACCTGGGCGGAAAAGGGTGGCCGTGCGCGCGTTGCGACATCGCACAGCCCCGCCGCCACGAATGTCCGCAAGGCGGCACGCTCATGATCCACCCCGCCGTCACCCGCTCAGCGTGGCAGGAACAGCAGCCACACCACGAGCAGTGCGTTGAACAGCAACGACACGCCGAGCGCGATCTTGTAGAGCATCACCGGGTCGCGGCGGATCAGCGGCGTAGCGGTGGGCGCACCGACGGGACGGGATGCGCCTCGCTCCAAGGCAAGCAGCATTTCCTCGGCAGTCTCGAAGCGCTCGCGCGGATCGCGCGCGACAGCCTTGCGCACGAGGTGATCGAGCCACACCGGCACATCGGGCCGCAAGCGCGAGAGCGCGACCGGATCGCGCCGGTAGCGCGCCACCTGGTAGGGCTCGATCTCGCCGTAGGGCAAGTGCCCGCCGAGCCACTGGTAGAGCGTGGCGCCGAGCGCGAACAAATCGCTGCCGGCGTCTGCCACACCACCCTCCTCCCACTGCTCGGGATTGATGTAGCTCGGCGTACCGGCATGCAGCTCGCGCTGGGCCGCGCCCTCGCGGCCGGACAGCGCCACGCCAAGGTCGAGGATGCGCCAGCGGCCGTCGTCGCCCAGGTGCAGGTTGCCGGGCTTGATGTCGCGGTGGACCACGCCATGACGGTGCAGCCGGCCGAGCGCCTTGCTCACCTCGATGGCCGCGGCCACCACCTCGGCCACCGTGCCGCGCGCGCCGGACTTGCGCATCTGTTCCAGCGTGCGGCCGCCGTGCCAGTCGAACACGATGTAGAGCGCGCTGGCGTTCTCGGCGCGCTCGTGCACACGCACGAAGCCGCCGTCGCCGACGCGCTGGCCCAGCCAGGCTTCGTGCGCCAGCATCGCGCGCTCCTGCGGATCGCCGGCACGCGAGGGATGCAAGGTCTTGAGCGCCACAAGTTCGCGCGTGGCCGGATGGCGCGCCTGGTAGAGCAGATGCACGCCGGTGTCGGCCACCAGCCCGGTGACGACGTAGCCGTCGAGCACATCGCCCACCTTGAGCAAGGGCGGCGGTGCAAGCCGGCGACCGTCGCCGAGTTCGTCGTCGAGCTGCCGCGCATCGAGGCCGACGACGCGAATCACCAGCGCGGTCGCGTTGTCGCGCGTGCCGGCATCGAGCGCGGCATTCACCAGCGCCTCGCTGGCCTGTTCGGCATCGCCCTGCAGCGCGAGCGCGGCCACCTGCTGTGGCTTGAGCACGCCGTGCACACCGTCGGAACTCAGCACGAAGCAATCGCCCACGCGCACGTCGCCCTGGGCGTAGTCGACACGCACCTGGTCGTCGAGGCCGATGGCGCGTGTGAGACGGCTGCGCATGTCGGGATGTTCGAAGGCATGGTCCTGCGTCAGCGGCACGGCCGGCTCGCCATCGGCGCGCACGCGCCAGGCGCGCGTATCGCCCACATGCGCCAGCGTGTAGCTCTGGCCGTGCAGGACCAGTGCGGTCAGGGTGGTGAACGCGGTCGCGCTGCCCGCGCGCCGGCGATTGTGATCGGCCAGCCAGGCGTTCTGCGCGCCGACCAGACGGTCGAGCGCGGCGGTCGGCTCCCAGGTGTCGGGCGTGGCGAAGTAGTCGGCCAGCAGGCCCATCACCGTGGTCTGCGCCGCCTCCAAGCCGCGCCCTCCCGTGGACACGCCATCGGCAATCGCTGCGATCAACCCGCGCGCCTCGTCGCCCGGCGGCGCGTGCACGGCACCGGCGAAATCCTCGTTCACCTCGCGCGGCCCGCGAAGGCTGCTGTAGCCGATGTCCACTTCAAAGCTCATGGCGCCATTGTCCATGTGTGTCTCCACGCACGCCGTGCGCATCCCCTCGCTTGATTCCCAGGAAAGGTCCAGCCCCATGAAGAAAATGAAACTCGTGATGGTCGGCAACGGCATGGCCGGCGTGCGCACGCTCGAAGAGCTGATCAAGATCGCACCCGATCTGTACGACATCACCGTCTTCGGCGCCGAGCCCCATCCCAACTACAACCGCATCCTGCTGTCGCCGGTGCTGGCCGGCGAACAGACGGTCGACGAGATCGTGCTCAACAGCTGGGAGTGGTACACCGACAACCACATCACCCTGCACGCCGGCAAGAAAGTGGTCGAGGTCGACCGCGTCAAGCGCATCGTGCGTGCCGAGGACGGCACCGAGGCCGCCTACGACCGCCTGCTGATGTGCACCGGCTCCAACCCCTTCATGCTGCCGGTGCCCGGCAAGGATCTGAAGGGCGTGATCGCCTACCGCGACATCGCCGACACCGACTACATGATCGAGACCGCGCGCACGCACAAGAACGCGGTGGTCATCGGCGGCGGCCTGCTGGGCCTCGAAGCGGCCAACGGCCTGATGCTGCGCGGCATGAACGTGACCGTGGTGCACGTGATGCCCTGGCTCATGGAGCGCCAGCTCGACGACGTGGCGGGCAAGCTGCTGCAGAAGTCGCTGGAAGACCGCGGCCTGAAGTTCCTGATCGGCGCGCAGACGCAGGACCTCGTCGGCGGCGAAGACGGCCGGGTGAAGTCCATCCGCTTCAAGGACGGCACCGAAGTGGCCGCCGACCTGGTGGTCATGGCCGTGGGCATCCGCCCCAACGTCGAGCTGGCCGAGAAGATGCGCCTGCACTGCAATCGCGGCATCGTCGTCACCGACACCCTGCAGACCGTGACCGATGCACGCATCTACTCGGTCGGCGAGTGCGCCGCGCACCGCGGCATCGCCTACGGCCTGGTCGCGCCGCTGTTCGAACAGGCCAAGGTCGCGGCCAACCACCTCGCGCAATTCGGCATCGGCCGCTACCTGGGTTCGCTCACCTCCACCAAGCTGAAAGTGACGGGCATCGACCTGTTCAGCGCCGGCGAGTTCATGGGCGGCGAAGGCACCGAGGAGATCGTGATGAGCGACCCCTTCGGCGGCGTCTACAAGAAACTGGTGATCAAGGACGACAAGCTGGTCGGCGCCTGCCTCTACGGCGACACGGTGGACGGCAGCTGGTACTTCAAGCTCTTGCGCGACGGCCGCAGCGTGCACGACATCCGCGACAAGCTGATGTTCGGCGAATCGAACATCGGCGACACCGGCCACGAGGGCCACAACAAGGCCGCGAGCATGCCCGACGATGCCGAAGTGTGCGGCTGCAATGGCGTGACCAAGGGCACGATCTGCAAGGCCATCAAGGACAAGGGCCTGTTCACGCTCGACGAGGTGAAGAAGCACACCAAGGCGAGTGCGAGCTGCGGTTCCTGCACCGGGCTGGTCGAGCAGATCCTGATGTTCACCGCGGGCGGCGACTACTCGGCCACGCCGAAGAAGAAGGCCGTGTGCGGCTGCACCGACGCGAGCCACCAGGACGTGCGAGACGCGATCCGCAAGGAACACTACCTGACGCACGACGAGGTCTACCGCAACCTCGGCTGGCGCACGCCCAACGGCTGCTCCACCTGCCGCCCGGCCATCAACTACTACCTGATCAGCACCTGGCCGAAAGAGGCGAAGGACGATCCCCAGAGCCGCTTCATCAACGACCGCAGCCACGCCAACATCCAGAAGGACGGCACCTACTCGGTCATTCCGCGCATGTGGGGCGGCCACACCACGCCCGACGAGCTGCGGCGCATTGCCGACGCGGCCGACAAGTACAAGATCCCGACCGTCAAGGTCACGGGCGGCCAGCGCATCGACCTCCTGGGCGTGAAGAAGGAAGACCTGGAGAACGTCTGGAAGGACATCGGCATGCCCTCGGGCTTTACCTATGCCAAGTCGCTGCGCACGGTGAAGACCTGCGTGGGCAGCGAGTGGTGCCGCTTCGGCACGCAAGACAGCACGCAGATGGGCAAGGACCTGGAGCGCGCGCTCTGGGCCATGTACTCGCCGCACAAGGTCAAGCTGGCCGTGTCGGGGTGCCCCCGCAACTGCGCCGAGGCCGGCATCAAGGACGTGGGCGTGATAGGCGTCGACTCGGGCTGGGAACCCTACGTGGGCGGCAACGGCGGCATCAAGACCGAAGTGGCGCAGTTCCTCGTGAAGGTGAAGACCAGCGAGGAAGTGATGGAGTTCGCGGGCGCGTTCCTGCAGCTCTACCGCGAAGAAGGCTGGTACCTGGAGCGCACGGTGCACTACATCGGCCGCGTGGGCCTGGACTACGTGAAGAAGAAGATCCTCGAAGACGCGGAAGGCCGCAAGGCGCTGTGGGAGCGGCTGCAGTTCGCGCTCGATGGCGAGCCCGATCCGTGGTTCGAATCGGCGCAGGCCTCGGTGGACGTGCGTCAGTTCGCCCCGCTCGCCCCACTCGCCGTCGCGAACAACGCCGTCCAACCCGCTTGAAAGGAAGAGTGCCATGAGCGAATGGAAAGCCATCTGCCGCATCGACGACATCCCCGTGCTGGGCGCCCGCCGCGTGGCGCGACCCGTGGGCGTGGACGTTGCCGTGTTCCGCAACGCCGAGGACCAGGTCTTCGCGCTGCTCGACCGCTGCCCGCACAAGGGCGGCCCGCTGAGCCAGGGCATCGTGTTCGGCACCAGCGTGGCCTGCCCGCTGCACAACTGGGCCATCGGCCTGGACGACGGCTGCGCCAAGTCGCCCGACGAAGGCTGCACGCCGCGCTTCGCGGTGCAGGTGACGGACGGCGTGGTGCACCTCGACATGCAGGAACTCGCCACGCACGCCATCGACCTGCCGCGCCCCGTGGCCGGCCCCGCGCGCGCCATCGCGCTCGTCTCCGCCTGACAACGGCCCCGCGCATGAACGAAACGAAGTCCACCTGCCCCTACTGCGGCGTGGGCTGCGGTGTGATCATCGAGTCCGACGGCACGCAGATCACCGGCGTGCGCGGCGACCCCGAGCACCCGGCCAACTTCGGGCGGCTGTGCACCAAGGGCTCGACGCTGCACCTCACGGCCAGCGCGCCGGTGACGCGGCAGACGCGGCAGACGCGGCTGCTGCAGCCCCTGCAGCGCATCGTGCGCGGCGAGACGCCCATGGCCGTCTCGTGGGACACGGCGCTCGACAACGCCGCGGGCAAGTTCGCGCAGGTCATTCACGACCACGGCCCCGATGCCGTCGGCTTCTACATCTCGGGCCAGTTGCTGACCGAGGACTACTACGTCTTCAACAAGCTCGCCAAGGGCCTGGTCGGCACCAACAACGTCGACACCAACTCGCGCCTGTGCATGAGCAGCGCAGTGGCCGGCTACAAGCAGACGCTGGGCGCCGATGCGCCGCCGGCCTGCTACGACGACCTGAAGCACGCCGACTGCCTGTTCATCGTGGGCAGCAACACGGCCTGGGCGCACCCGATCCTGTTCCGCCGCATCGAGGACGCAAAGGCCGCGAACCCGGCGCTCAAGATCGTCGTGGCCGATCCGCGGCGCACCGACACGGTCGAGATTGCCGACCTGTTCCTGCCGATCCAGCCGGGCACCGACGTGATGCTGTTCAACGGCATGCTGCACCTGATGCTGTGGGAAGGCTGGATCGATGCGAAGTACATCACCGCCCACACCAACGGCTTCGACGCGCTGAAGACCACGGTGCGCGAATCCACGCCCGACAAGGTGGCGCAAATCTGCGGCATTTCGAAGGACGACCTGCTCGCGGTCGCGCGGCTGTTCGCGACCTCGCCCGCCACGCTGAGCCTCTACTGCCAGGGCCTGAACCAGTCGTCGAGCGGCACCGCGAAGAACGCGGCGCTGATCAACCTGCACCTGGCCACCGGCCAGATCGGCAAGCCCGGCGCCGGCCCGTTCTCGCTCACCGGCCAGCCCAATGCGATGGGCGGGCGCGAAGTCGGCGGGCTGGCCAACCTGCTGAGTGCGCACCGCGACCTGGCCAACCCCGAGCATCGCGCCGAGGTGGCCGCGCTCTGGGGCGTGCCCTCGGTGCCCGAGAAGCCCGGCAAGACCGCGGTCGAGATGTTCCAGGCAGCAGCCGAGGGCGAGATCCGCGCGCTGTGGATCGCCTGCACCAACCCCGCCCAGTCGATGCCCGACCAGGCCACGGTGCGCCGTGCGCTGGAACGTGCCGAATTCGTCGTGGTGCAGGAAGCCTTTTCCACCACCGCCACCCGCGCCTTCGCCGACCTGCTGCTGCCCGCCACCACCTGGGGCGAGAAGGACGGCAGCGTGACCAACAGCGAGCGCCGCATCTCCCGCGTGCGCCCCGCCATCGCGGCACCGGGCGAGACGCGTCATGACTGGTGGATCGCGGCCGACTTCGCGCGGCGGCTCGAACGGCGCCTGGGCCGCACCGATACGCTCTTCCCCTACCCGACGGCCGAATCGGTCTGGAACGAGCACCGCGAATCCACCCGCGGGCGCGACCTCGACATCACCGGCCTGAGCTACGCGATGCTCGACGACATCGGCCCGCAGCACTGGCCGCTGAAGGAAGGCGAAAGCACCGGCCGCGTGCGCCTCTACGAGGACGGCGTGTTCCCCACGCCCGACGGCCGCGCACGCTTCGTCGACACGCCCTACAAGCCCGTGGCCGAAGCCCGCGAGGCGCGCTACCCCTTCTCGCTCAACACCGGTCGCCTGCGCGACCAGTGGCACGGCATGAGCCGCACCGGCACCGTCGGCCGCCTGTTCGGCCATGTGGCCGAACCCATGGTGCAGATGAACGCGCAGGACATGGCGCGGCGCCAGATCAAGGAAGGCGACCTGGTCCACCTGACTTCGAAGCGCGGCTCGATCCTGCTGCCCGCGCGCGCCAGCGCCGAGATCGGCATGAGCCAAGTCTTCGTCGCGATGCATTGGGGCGAGGAATACCTGAGCGGTTGCTCGTCGACCGGCACGCGGCTGGCCGGCATCAACGCGCTAACCACGCCGGCCTACTGCCCCACGTCGAAGCAGCCCGAGCTGAAGCACACGCCGGTGAAGATCCTCAAGGCCGAGCTGCCGTGGTCGCTGCTGGCCATGGCCTGGCTGCCGGAAGACGCCGCGCTGGCGGCACGGCACACGCTGCAGCCGCTGATGGCGATGTTCCCGTTCGCCACCTGCGTGCCGTTTTCCGGCCTTACCAAGGACACGCAGGGCGCGGAGCGCAGCGGCATCCTGTTTCGTGCGGCAGCGCACGATGCGCCGGTCGATGCGCTGCTGGAACAGATCGAAGCCCTGCTCGGCCTGCAGGGCGCCGACACCCTGCGCTACGCCGACCGCCGCCGTGGCCAGCGCCGCTCGGCGCGGCTCGTGCGCCGCAGCGACGAAAGCGCGGGCCTCGAAGGCTTCCTGCTCGGCGGCGACACCAGCGCCGAGGCCTGGATCGCGACGCTGCTGCGCGAAGAGCTCCCGGCGCAGAGCTACGGCCGCCTGCTGCTCTCGTCCGGCGCGCGCGCGCCGCTGGCCGTGCAGTCGCGCGGAAAGCCGGTCTGCACCTGCTTCAACGTGACCGACCTGGCGATCCAGACGGAACTGGGCCGCTGCAGCGGGACGGCCGACGAACGGCTGGCTGCCCTGCAGGGCGCGCTGAAATGCGGAACCAACTGCGGATCGTGCATTCCGGAGCTCAAGCGCATGGTGCGTTCGACACCGGCCGAATCACTGGCGACCTTGTGATGACTCGCCGGCTTCGCCAGTCTTGTCCCCTCTCCCTCTGGGAGAGGGTTAGGGTGAGGGCAGCGGCGTGTCCATCGCCGACGCCGTCGGGC
>CAMATD010000155.1 GCA_945860785.1 Variovorax sp. YR752
TCTCAACCTTCTTCCGGACCGTCCAAGGAAAAATCATGAACCATCGTCGTTTCATCGCCACCGGCACCGCCCTCCTCGCCACCGCCGTGCTTGCCGCCTGCGGCAGCATGGGCGGCAAGCCGAGCACCGCCGTCGAGCTGGTGCCGACCGCCGCGATCACGCCCAACCCGACCCGGGGCACGGTGACCTTCACGGCCCTCGATCACGGCGTGCGCGTGTCGGGCGAGGTGCGCGGCCTAGTGCCGGGCAGCGAGCACGGCTTCCACATCCATGAAAAGGGCGACTGCGGCGACAACGGCAATGCATCGGGCGGCCACTTCAACCCGACCGGCGGCACGCATGGCAAGTTCGCCGCGCCGGGCAGCCATGCCGGCGAACTGCCGAGCCTGGTGGCCGATGCCGGCGGCGTGGCGCGTTTCAGCGTCGAAGACCATTCGATCTCGCTGACCCCCGGCGCCGCCAACAACGTGGTGGGCCGCGCACTGATCGTGCATCGCGACCGCGACGATTTCACGACCCAGCCGGCGGGCAATTCCGGCCCGCGCATCGCCTGCGCGGTGATTCCGAAGGCCTGACGGGCTGCTAGCGGCCCGCGCGCTCCAGCCAGAGCGCCTCGGCGCGCAACAGGGCCTCGGGGGTGTCGATGTCGGTCACGACACCGACATCGTCCACCACCAGGTCCGCTACCGAATCGATAGCACGCATCGACCGAAGAACGGACGATGCCCCCAGGTTCCCCTCCAGCGCCGCAAGCTGCGCGCGACATCCGGCCGCGAACGCGACCGGGTGCCCGCGTTCACCCTGGTACTGCGGCTGCACCGCGTTCACCCGGCCGCTGAGCGCGCCGGCCACCGCCTGCAAGGTCTCGGCGCGCACGAGCGGCAGGTCGGCCGGCAGGATCAGCCAGCCGAGCGCGTCGGGCGTCGCGCGCACGGCAGCGGCAATCGAATCGCCCATGCCCGAATGGCCCGCGTCTTCGAGGTGCCACGGCAGGCCGCTGGCACGCACGGCATCGAGCGTGCGTTCCAGCACCGGCTTGCCCGCGAGCAGCGCCTTCAGCTTCGAGCCCGTACCGCCGGCCGCAATGAAACGCTCGCCCCGGCCGGAGGCCAGCACGATCACCACCGGAGAATTCGCCTTGGTTGTCATGGGCCGAGTATGTGCGCTGAATGCCGCCCGGCCGTGCTTGCGCAACAATGCCGGCATGACTGCCCCTCCTCCCAACGAAACGCTGGCCGCGCTGCGCAAGAGCTACGAGCGCGCCGAACTCGGCGAGGCCCACAGCGCCGACGATCCGCTCCAGCAGTTCGAACGCTGGCTCACCGAGGCCATCGACGCGCAGGTGCCCGAGCCCAATGCGATGACGCTGTGCACCGTGGGCAGCGACCTGCGGCCGTCGAGCCGCATCGTGCTGATCAAGGGTTACGACGCGCGCGGCATCGTCTGGTACACCAACTACGAAAGCCGCAAGGGCCGCGAGCTCTCGGGCAACCCGTATGCGGCGCTGCAGTTCCATTGGGTCGAGCTCGAGCGCGTGGTGCGCATCGAGGGGCGCGTCGAGAAGGCCGGCACCGACGAGAGCGACACCTACTTCGCCAGCCGCCCGCTCGATTCACGCATCGGCGCCTGGGCCAGCCCGCAGAGCGAGGTCATCAGCGGACGCGATGTGCTGGTGAAGAACGCGGCCGTGGTCGCCGCCAGGCACTTGCTCTCGCTGCCCCGCCCGCCGCACTGGGGCGGCTACCGGCTGGTGCCGGACCGCTGGGAGTTCTGGCAGGGCCGCAAGAGCCGGCTGCATGACCGGCTGCGTTACCGGCTCGAAGGTGCGGACTGGGTGCGCGAGCGGCTCGCGCCCTGAATCTCGTCAAGCCTCGCAGCCGACCACCTTGAATTCGACGCGCCGGTCCAGCGCGTCGCTCGCATCATCGGCCCCTGTGCCGACGATGTTCTCGCGGAATCCCATGCCCGATTCGCGCAGCTTCTTCGACAGCGGCGGTGCTTCGGTCACGAGGCGGCCCTTCACGCTCGTCGCGCGCTGCAGCGACAGCCTCTCGTTGACCGCTTCCGAGCCCGTGCGGCTGGTATGCCCCGTCACCACCACGCACGAGTCGATCTGCGCCGCCTGCCGCGCGATCTGCCGCAGCCACATCGGGTAGGCCGCGCTGATCTTCGGATCGGTCAGGAAATCGGTCGAGCCCGGCTTGAACAGGAACTTGACGCTCAGGTTGTTGGTTTCGAGCCCAAGGCGCGCGATGGTGCCGAAGGTCTTCTCCGCATCCGCCGTGCGGCCCAGTTGCGACTGCGCAAGGTACAGGCCGCTGTAGATGCGCAGTTGCTGCCCATCGGGCCGTTTCGCTGCGACCTTGTAGCGGCTCAGCGCTTCGCTCATGCGCCCCGCCTCGTAGGCCGCCGTGGCCTCCTGCAGCACGGTCGCGGTCGGCAGCCGTTCGAGGTACAGCGCATCGGCCGCCTGCCCCGGTTGGGTTTCGGCGGTGCGGATGTAGCCTTCCACGCCGCGGTCCTTGCCGTTCACCGGGCTGTCGCGGAAGAAGGCGGTGGGCCGCGTGTCGAGCGTCGCATCGCTGATGCGTGCCACCGACTGCGCGATCACCACGCCACTCTTGATTTCGGTCAGCGCAAGGTTCAGGCGGTAGGGGCCGCCCGAGGCGTCCTTGTCGCGGATCAGCGTGCCGTTCAGCACATACTGCGCGTTCCCGATCTCGGTGGCGTTGAACGGCGTCACTGTGAACTGCTTGAACTGCGCCTGCATGCGCTGGACGATGCGCTGCTCGGCCACGCGGGTCACCTCGGTCTGCTGGCCGCTCGCACCTTTGAGCAGCGGGTCGATCACGATGCGGCTCTGCTTGAGCGACGACTCCACCTTGGACAGGAAGGCCGGCAGCTTCTGCGTCTGCACCATCAGGTCGTCCACGGCCTGGTCGAAGGGCATGGCGTTGCCCGGCGCGGGACGGTGCGCGCAGGCAGTGGCCAGCACGGCGGCGCACAGCGTCAGCACGCGCAATGCGGTGCGGACTCGTTGGGTGGTAGTGGTGTTCATCATCAGCACTGACTCCTCAATGTCTTCATGTCCTGTTCCGACAGCGGCTCGCCGACGGCGGCGCGCATGTTGATGTCGCTGCAGCGCTTCGAGGGTGCGGGCCTCCTTGCCACCGCATCTCTGGGCACTTCCGGCGCAGCCGCAGCGGTCGGCTGCGGCCTTGGCCTCGCGCTCGGCCGTGCATTGGCAACGGGCGCCTGGGCCGGCTTCGGCCTGGGCTCTGCCTCCTCCGCCTTCTCGGTGGGCGGTGTGGTCGCCTCGTGCGGCACGTTGACGGAAAGGCAGGGTGTCCTGCATGGCTTCGCATCGGCCGCCGCCTGCGCACGCGGCCCGTACAGCGCGACCACCGTCGCGACCACCGCCATAGCAACAAGGGGCGAAGAGCGCGCCGGGTAAATCATCAGCCGGCAAATGTAGGGCGACAGGCGCCGCTCGCCATCCCACCAAACGGCCACCTCGGCCGAACGGCATAGGGTCGCAGGCAACGCCGATAAGGCGAAAGTCCGCGAGCAGGCTACGAAGGGAAAACCGAAGGGCTCAGGGGAGCCACTGCACCCAGACCATCACGAGCGTGAGGGTGCCCAGGGCGAGCACCGTCGACACCGCGACGCTGGCCGTCACGAGGTCTTCGGCGGTGCGATAGCGCTGCGAGAACAGGAACACGTTGGCGCCGATCGGCAGCGCCGCCGCCACCACCATCACCGTGAGCGGAATGCCGCGCACGCCAAGCAGCCAGCCGATCGCAGCCACCAGCAGCGGATGCAGCAGGTTCTTGACCAGCGCCTGCACCAGCGCGTCGCGCCAATGCCGCCCGATGGGCGTGAGCGCCAGCGTGATGCCCACCATCACGAGCGCCACCGACCCGAAGGCCTGGCCGAGCAGCTGGATCGGCTTGTCGATCACCTCGGGCATCACGAGCCCCGTCTGGGCGAACAGCAGCCCCGCAATGATCGGCAGTGGCACCGGATGGATGACGGCGTTGCGCAGTGCACGCAGCACGGTGCGCGCCATCGAGCGCTTCTCTTCGCCGCTGACGACCGCGTGCTCGCGCGCGACGGCCAGCTCGAGCACCAGCGTGGCGCTGGTCATGAGCACCAACGAGTGCAGCGAGATCAGCGTGAGCAGCACCACCATGCCCGCTTCGCCATAGGCGAGGCCGACGAGCGCGATGCCGATCATCACGGTGTTGCTGTAGGTGTTGGCCAGGGCGATCACCGCCGCCGTGCGGTTGAACCCGCGCAGCGCCAGCGTGCCCGCGAACAGCAGGCCCGAGGCGATGAAGTACGCCGCGACCGGCTTGAGGCTGAGCTCTTCCACATGCACCGTGCTCATGGCACGGAACAGCAGCGCGGGCGCGAGCAGCAGGAAGATGAGGTTCGACAGGTCCTTGACCGCATTGCCGCCGATCCAGCGGCGCCGGCCGGCGAGGTAGCCCGCGGCGATGAGGATGACGACAGGGAGCAGCGAAGAGATGACGAAAGAGTTCACCCGTCGAGGATAGCCGAGGGTTTTCTGTTGTCTTGCCCCTTCCCCTCCCGGGGGAAGGCTGGGATGGGGGCAAGCGGCGCTTGCAGAAGCCGCGGCCTCATCACAGGCCGCGAGCCCCCCACCCCTGCCCTCCCCCAGCGGGGGAGGGAGAAACACCGCGATCAGAACGTCACACGCAACCCGACCTTCAGCGAGCGCCCCGGCAACGGCGCGTTCGGATACACCGTCGTCGTCAGGATCGACGTCGGGCTGTAGGCCAGCTTGTTCGTGATGTTGTCGATGCGCGCATACCAGGTGAGGTTGGCGCGCTGCACCTTCATCTTGTAGGTGATCGCGGCATTCCACAGCGTGTACGCATCGGTCTCGCGCGCACCCACGCTCGGCACACGGTGCTGCGCGGCGTTGTAGTCGAAGCCGAAGCGCGCACCCCACGGGCCATTGCCGTAGGCCAGCGTTGCACCCACGCGCAGCGGTGCGATGCGCGGCAACGGCTCGCCGGTGTCGAGGTTCTTCGCACGCACGATGTCGCCGCGCCATTCGAGGTCGAGCGTCGAGGCGTCGGCCATGCGCGCGAAACCATCGGTGCCCAGCAGGCGCAGGTTGCCGCTGGCCTCGATGCCGGTGAAGCGCGCGCGAACGCCGCTGTAGACGTACTCGGCCAGCGTGTCGGTGGCGCCGGGCTCGGCCACGTTGCCCTCTTCATCGAGCGTGCGGCCCGATGCCGTCAGGCCGATGTAGTTACTGAAGCGCGTGACGTAGGCGTTGACGCAGGCTGTGTTGGGGCCCGACTTCCATTGCGCGCCCAAGTCGAAGCCGGTCGACTTTTCCTTCTTCAGGTTCGGGTCGCCCATCTCCCAGGCGGCCGTCGCCACGTGCGGGCCGTTGGCGAGCAGTTCGTAGTCCTTCGGTGCGCGCTCGGTGTAGGCGAGGTTCGAGGTCAGCTGCCATTGCGGCGCGAGGTTGACCAGCGCGCCGAACGCCGCGCTGTGCGGATTGAAGGTGCGTTCACCGATGGCGAAGCGCGTGATCGTCGGATCGTCGGGATAGCCCAGCGACCGGATCCGGACCTTCTCCGTGCGCGCGCCGAAGCTCAGCTTGCCCCACGAGGTGCCGAGCTCTTCGTACATGAAGAGTGCGTTGGAGCGCGTGCGGCTGTGCGGTGCAAAGGCTTCCTCGCCGTCGGCGGCGAAGCGGTTGTTTTCGCTGCTGAAGCCGACCAGGCCTTCGAAGTTGCCGATCTTCTGGTGCCGCGCCTCGATGCGCAGGTCGTTGCTCATGTTCGAGAACTTGGTGCCGGCCTCGGCGCCTTCGAACTCGGTGTGGCGGTAGTCGGTGTGGCTGAGCTTCGCGTGGATGCTGCTGATGAAGCCGCCCGGGCGCCATTCGCCCTCGAGCGCATAACGGTCGGACTTCATGCGGATGGTCACGTCGTCCTCGGCCACGGTGCCGTAGTTGCTGCAGTAGGTGCTGACCGAGGCACCGAGCCAGCCCTGGTCGAAGAACATCGTGCCGCCGATGGCGCCGCCGTGGGCTTCGTTGGCCGAATTGCAGATCTTGCGTGCGCGCCACGGCGAGCCCGGCTTGCTGCATTCGAGATCGATCGGCACCGAGACATCCTTCGAGTCGCGGTTGAAGGCATCGACGTGCAGCGCAAAGCGGTCGTTGCCGCCCTCGAGCACCACGCCGCCGTTCTTCTCCTTGTTGCCGGTGGCGTAGCCCAGGTCGGCGCGGCCGCCGAAGCCGTTGATCGGCTCGGTCGGGATGCGGTTGTCGATCACGTTGACCACGCCGCCCACGGCGCTGCCGCCGTACTGCAGCGCCGAGGGACCGCGCAGCACTTCGATGCGGTCGGTGACCAGCGAATCGACCGGCACCGCATGGTCATAGCTCAGCGCCGAGGCGTCGGGCGCGCCGCCGCCGTTCTGCAGGATGCGGATGCGGTCGCCGTCCTGCCCGCGGATGATCGGCCGGCTCGCGTTGGGGCCGAAGTAGCTGCTGCTCACGCCGGGCACGTTGTTGAGCGTTTCGCCGAGCGTCGATTCGGAGCGCAGCAGGAGCTTGTCGCCCGACAGCGTGGTGGTGGGCGCGATCAGCTCGCTGGCGCCGAGCGGGTTGCCGGTGACGGTGACCTCGCGCAGGCTGGCAGCAGCGGCGGCGGCGGCGGCGGGCTGGGTCTGGGTGGCATCCTGGGTCTGCGCCTGGGACGCGCTCGCAAAAGCGGCAAGCGAAAGAACGGCAACGCCGATGGCGTTGCGACGGAAATTGGGAATCATGGTGAACACTCATTGAATCAAGGGACGGCACGCCACCACCCGCGCAAGGTAGGTGCAGCAACCGGAACAGGGGGATTCAGCGAGTGGAAGGCGGGCCGCGCGCGTCGAACAGCGCAACCTAGCGGGCGATGGCCTCGCCCTGCAGATAGGCAAACGTGGCCGACGGCAGCAGCATCGGCAAGACCACCAGCGGCACGCTGAGCGCGCTGGATCCGTGCGAGAGCTGGTCGTACAGCCGGCACTCGGCGTCGGTGTGATCGCCAAAGAGGCTGCCCAGGCCGCGGCTCGCGTGCACCTGCGCGCCCTGGTCCGCCTGCACGGCCGTGGCTGCCGCGGCCGGCAGTCCGTGAACGTGCATCGAACGGTGCATCAACCCCAGCGTACCCGCGAGCCACAGCGCCACCGCCAGCGCGATGACGAGCGCGCGGATCGAAGGGGTCAGGGTTTGACGGCTGGCGAGGTGCACGGGACTGGAAACTGGTCGATCAGGCTTTGACGCGCGACGCGAAGGTCTTCTGGAACTTCTCGACCTTGGGGCCGACGACGAACGCGCAGTAGCCCTGGTTCGGGTTGTTCAGGAAATAGTCCTGATGGTAGGCCTCGGCCGTCGAGTAGTTGGCCAGCTGCGCCACCTCGGTCACGACGGGCGAGCGGTAGGTCTTGCTGGCCTCGATCTCGCGGATGACCTCCTCGGCCACCTGCTTTTGCGCATCGCTCGTGTAGTAGATGCCGCTGCGGTACTGGGTGCCGGCGTCGTTGCCCTGCCGGTTGAGCGTGGTCGGGTCGTGCACGACGAAGAAAATCTCGAGAATCTCGCGCAGGCTGATCTGCGCCGGGTCGAACTGCAGCTTCACCACCTCGGCGTGTCCCGTGCGGCCGGTGCAGACCTGCTCATAGGTCGGATTGACCACCTGGCCGTTGCAATAGCCCGATTCCACGTCCACGACGCCCTGCACGCGGTCGAAAACCGCCTCGGTGCACCAGAAGCAGCCTCCGCCGAGCACGATGGTTTCGGTGGGCGACGGTGAAGAGGACATGGGCGCTGCTCCGGCAGGTTGGAAAAAGGCGAACCCGATATTGTCACGGCTTGACGTGACGGATGCCGGTCACTACATTACTAACCCGCGAGTCATTAACATCATGCCCACGCCCCGTTCCTTCGTCGACAAGCTCTGCCCGGTGCGCGCCAAGCGCGAGCGCCGGAAAGAGGCGCGTCCCGGCGAATTGCTGGCGGCCGCACTCGACCTGTTCGTGGAAAAGGGCTTTGCCGCCACCCGCTCCGAGGAAGTGGCGGCGCGCGCCGGCGTCTCCAAGGGCACCCTCTTTCTCTACTTTCCGAGCAAGGAAGAGCTGTTCAAGGCCGTGGTGATCGAGAACCTCGGCGGCCGTTTCACCGAGTGGAACGCCGAGTTCGAGGCCTTCGAGGGCACCACCGCCGAGATGCTGCGCTACTGCATGAACGTGTGGTGGGAGCGCGTCGGCATGACCAAGGCCTCGGGCCTGACCAAGCTCATGATGAGCGAGGGCGCCAACTTCCCCGAACTCGCCGAGTTCTACCGCAACGAGGTGGTGCGCCCTGGCCACGACCTGCTGCGCCGCATCCTGCAGCGCGGCATCGACCGCGGCGAGTTCGCGTCGGTCGACATCGACCACGCGATCTACGCGGTGGTCGCGCCCATGATCTTCCTGATGCTCTGGAAGCACTCGGCCATGGTCTGCGTCGACGGCGAGAGCGCCCTGGACCCCGAGAAATTCCTCGCGACCCAGGCCGAAACCGTGCTCTACGGGCTCAGCGTGCGCCCCGGAGACAAGGCATGAAGCCTTTTGTATGGCCGACCGGGCCGCTGGTGTCATCCGGGCCACCTAAAATTGAAGGTCTGTCCTGAGCCCACAAGGAAAGCCACGCCATGAACCCCACCCCCACTCTCGAGCGCTTGCGCTTCAACATGATCGAACAGCAGATCCGCCCCTGGGATGTGCTGGACCTGGACATCCTCGACCTGCTGGCCACCATCCACCGCGAAGACTACGTGCCGGAAGCCCACCGCACGCTCTCCTTCTTCGACATGGAACTGCCCCTGCTCGACGGCGCCGTGCCCGGCGAGTTCATGCTCTCGCCCAAGGTCGAGGCCCGCACGCTGCAGGACCTGCACATCCAGAAGCATGAGTCCGTGCTCGAAGTCGGCACCGGTTCGGGCTTCATGGCCGCCCTGCTCGGCGCCCGCGCCGCCCAGGTGCTCTCGCTGGAAATCAACCCCGTGCTGGCCGCCGGCGCCGCCGAAACGCTGCGCCAGAACGGCGTGAGCAATGTCGAAGTGCGCAACGCCGACGGCGCCGTGCCGCTCGCCAGCGGCCCGAGCTTCGACGTGATCGTGCTCAGCGGCTCGGTCGCCCGCATTCCGCAGAACCTGCTCGGCTCCCTGAAGGTCGGCGGCCGCCTCGCCGCCATCGTGGGCGAGGAGCCGATGATGCGCGCCCATTTCGTCACCCGCACGAGCGAAAGCAAGTGGGAAACCATCCAGCCCTGGGACACCGTGGCCCCGCGCCTGCTGAACTTCCCCGAGCCCTCGCGCTTCTCGTTCTGAGCGGGCGGTCCACCGAATGATCGACCAAGTCCGCCCCGCCGACCTTGCCGCCTGGTTTGCGCAGGACGCCGATGCCGCCCCCGTGCTGCTCGACGTGCGCGAGCCCTGGGAACTGCAGACGGCGAGCGTCGCGCCCGCAGGCTTCACGCTCGTCGCGATCCCGATGAACGAGATCCCGGCGCGGCTTGCTGAGCTCGGCGAGAGCCAGCGCATTGCCTGCCTCTGCCACCACGGCGCGCGCAGCCAGCGCGTGGCCGCCTTCCTGAACCAGAACGGCTTTGACCAGCTCGCCAACGTGGCGGGCGGCATCGACGCCTGGTCGTCGCACGACCCATCGGTCCCGCGCTACTGATTTTTCTTCAAGGACGTTCAATGCCTCCACGGCCCCGGCTTCTGCCACTTTCCGCAGCACTCGCCAGCGTTATCGCGACCCTGCTTGCACTGCCGGCCCAAGGCCAGACACTGAACGAACTCTATGTATCCGCCCGCGGCTACGACGCCACGTACCAGGGCGCGCGGGCCCAGTACGACGCCAATGTCGCGCGCGCCGCGCAGGCCAAGGCCGGCATCCTGCCCGCCGTGGGGCTCACGGCCGGCGCGATGCGCAGCGACCTCGACCTCGACATCGACACCCTCACCGGCGCCAGCCGGGGCACGAGCGCCTCGCGCAACTTCAACACGCAGAACGTCGGCATCAACGCCACGCAGCCGCTCTACCGGCCCGCCAACTGGGCCACCTACGAGCAGGGCAAGCGCCAGGCGGACATCGCGCAGGCGGTGCTCACCATTGCCGAGCAGGACCTGATCGTGCGCGTGAGCCAGGCGTATTTCGACGTGCTCGCGAGCCAGGACAGCCTGGCGCTGGTGCGCGCACAGAAAGTCGCCGTGGCCGAGCAGCTCGCATCGGCCAAGCGCAACTTCGAGGTCGGCACCTCCACCATCACCGACGCGCGCGAAGCCCAGGCCCGCTACGATCTGGTGATTGCGCAGGAAATCGCGGCCGAGAACGACCTGCAGGTGAAGAAGATCGTGCTCGACCAGCTCGTCGGCCGCCTCGGCAGCGTGCCGGTGCCGCTGGCCGTGCCGGTGGTGCTGCCCACCGCCATGCCCGCGGACATCAACGCCTGGGTGACGCAGGCCGAGGGAGCGCATCCCGCCATCCAGCAGGCACAACTCGGCCTCGACGTGGCAGGGCTCGAAGTCCAGAAAGCACAGGCCGGCCACAAGCCCACGCTCGACGCCAACCTGGGCTACAACGTCACACGCAACCCGACGGGCACCAGCACCAGCACGGTGGGCTCGCGCGTCAACGCCGCCACGGTCGGCGTGACTTTCAACCTGCCCCTCTTCGCCGGCTTTGCCACCGAGAACCGCATCAAGGAAACCCTGGCGCTCGAAGACCAGTCGCGCAGCGTGCTCGACGGCACCAAGCGCAGCGTGGCCCAGGCCACGCGCGCGGCCTACCTCGGGCTGGTGTCGGGTGCGGGCCAGGTCAAGGCGCTGGAAGCGGCCGAATCCTCCAGCCAGAGCGCGCTCGACGCCAACAAGCTCGGCTACCAGGTGGGCGTGCGCATCAACATCGACGTGCTCAATTCGCAGAGCCAGCTGTTCCAGACCAAGCGCGATCTGGCGCAGGCACGCTACAACGTGCTGCTGGGGAACCTGAAGCTGCGGCAGGCGAACGGCACGCTGACGACCGACGACATGAACGCGATCAATGCGACGCTGGCGAGCAATGGCAGCGTGCCGGCGGTGCCGGCGGCCACGTCGTCTGCGCCCATGGTGCCGGTCGTGCCGCCGAGCATTCCTGTGGTGCCGCCGGTGCCGGTGCAGCCGTTCAATCCGACGCCGCCCGTGATGCCGTCGGCGCCTGTGCCGCCGGTGATCCTGAATCCGCCGGTGCGCTGATCCGGTCGATCAGTCCAGCGTAGGCTCCCGCCCTTGGCTCGTCCAGGGGCACGCCGGCCGTTGTCACAGGTTCCGCGGTTTGCGCAATCGCCAGCACGGCAGAAGCCGTGCGTTCGGCCGCGCCACGGTTCGACGACGAAAACGCCAGTGCAGCCTGCGCCATGACAGCGCGCCGCTCGGGGTTCTCGACCAGCTTGAGCGCTGCCGTCACCGCCTGCTCCATGCCTTCGACACGCAGCGACGCACCGGCCGCGAGCGACAGCTGCGCCGCTTCGGCGAAGTTGAAGGTCGACGGACCCATGACCACCGGGCAACCGCATGCCGCCGGCTCGATGAGGTTCTGTCCGCCCAGCGGCTCGAAGCTGCCGCCCAGCAGCGCCACATCGGCCAGGCCGTAGTACAGCGCCATCTCACCCAGCGAGTCGCCGAGCCAGATCTCTGCGTCCGAAGGCTGCCCCGCAGCACTGCGGCGCGCCACCGCGAAACCCTGTGATTCGATCAAGGCAGCCACTTCGTCGAAGCGCTGCGGATGGCGCGGCACGATCATCCATTGCACGTCGTGCACGCGCTTGGCGATCGAGCGGATGGCGCCCTGCTCGGGCGGCACCGGCGAGGTCGCGCCGAAGCGCTTGAGCACGTCAAGCAACAGCCGCTCTTCACCGTCGCGCGAACTCGCAAGCACGACCATCGGACGCGGCAGGTGCTCGCGCAGCGAGACGGCCGTGGCCAGTTGCCGCGCATCGGGCGTGGCGTCGAACTTGAGGTTGCCGTAGATGCCGGCCACCTTGGCGCCCAGCGACACCAGCCGGTGCGCATCCGCTTCGGTCTGCGCCCACACGGCCGTGAGTGCCGAGTACGCGGGCCGCGCCAGCCAAGCGAGCCGCTCGGCCGATGCCAGCGATTTCTCGTTGAGCCGCGCGTTGGCCAGCACCAGCGGAATGCGGCGCTCGGCGCAGGCCGCGGCCATTTCGGGCCAGACCTCGGTTTCCATCAGCACGCCGATGCGCGGCTGGAACTTGTCCAGGAAGCGCGCCACGGCGCCCAGCGTGTCCCAGGGCTGCCAGACCTGCGTGTCGCCCGGCTCGAGCAGCTTGGTGCCCTCCTCGCGGCCGGTGGCGGTGCCGTGCGTGAGCAGGATCGGAATGCCCGGGTACTGCCGCCGCAGTTCGGCGATCAGGATCGCGGCCGCGCGGGTCTCGCCGAGCGACACGGCGTGCACCCAGCACTGGGCCTCACCTGTGGTGGTTTCGTCGTAGTAGCCGAAGCGCTCCTCGACGGCCACGCCATAACCCGGCTCGGCCACCGCGCGACGCCGCAGCTTGCGGCGAACCAGCGGTTGCACGGCAGTGGTGAAGGCGCCGTAGAGGCGCAGCAGGAGAGAACGCACAGGCTCAGTGGGAAGCTTCGGCCAGCTTGGCGTCGGGCTTCACCGTCCTCAGCAGCGCGAGCATCTCGGTCTCGATGCGCTTGAGCGCCGCATCGGTCTGGCCCTCGAAGCGCAGCACCAGCACGGGCGTGGTGTTGGAAGCGCGGATCAGGCCGAAGCCATCGGGCCAGTCGACGCGCAGGCCATCGATGGTCGAGACCTTGGCGGGCGCCGCAAAGCTCGCGCCCTTGACGAGCTTGTCGACCACGGCGTGCGGCTCGCCCTCGGCGCAGGCGACATTGAGTTCGGGCGTCGAGAAGCTGGTGGGCAGCGCATTGAGCACGGCGCTCGCGTCCGGGCTCTTGCTCAGGATTTCGAGCAGGCGGCAGCCCGCATAGGTGCCGTCGTCGAAGCCGAACCAGCGCTCCTTGAAGAAGATGTGGCCGCTCATCTCGCCGCCGAGCGGCGAATCGATTTCCTTCATCTTCGCCTTGATGAGCGAGTGGCCGGTCTTGTAGATCATCGGCTTGCCGCCCGCGGCCTCGATGGCCGGTGCCAGGCGCTGCGAGCACTTCACGTCGTAGATGATGGTGCCGCCCGGCACGCGCGACAGCACGTCCTGTGCAAAGAGTTGCATCTGGCGGTCGGGAAAAATGTTCTGGCCGTCCTTGGTGACGATGCCTAGGCGGTCGCCGTCGCCGTCGAAGGCCAGGCCCAGCTCGGCGTCGCCCTTTGCGAGTTCGGCCATCAGGTCCTTGAGGTTCTCGGGCTTGCTCGGATCGGGGTGGTGGTTGGGGAAGTCGCCGTCGACCTCGCTGAACAGTTCCGTCACTTCGCAACCGATGGCACGGAAGATGGCCGGCGCCGAGGCGCCCGCAATGCCGTTGCCCGAATCGACCACGATCTTCAGGGGCCGCGCCAGCTTGATGTCGCCGGCAATGCGCTTGACGTACGCATCGGTCACATCGACCTTGCGCACGGTGCCGCCCGGTGCGAGCTTTGCGGTGCCCTCTTCCATGGTCCTGCGCAGGCCCTGGATCTCGTCGCCGTAGATCGCGCGGCCGGCCAGCACCATCTTGAAGCCGTTGTAGTCCTTGGGGTTGTGGCTGCCCGTGACCTGGATGCCGCTCGTGCACAGCGTG
>CAMATD010000156.1 GCA_945860785.1 Variovorax sp. YR752
ACCTTCTGGTCATAGAAGACCTTGTAGATCTGCTGGATCAGGTCGAGGTCGGCCACCGCGTAGTTGGTCTGCGAGAACTCGTCGAGCAGCGCGGCGCGCACCTCGCTGTCGCGGCTGTACATGTAGTCGGTGAAGTCGGCGTTGAAGACTTCGTTGACGAAGGGACTGTCGTCCGAGGGCCGGATCGAGCGCGCACGCATGATGAAGTCGACTTGCGGCGCGCCGGGGCGGCCCTGCAGGTCCATGAAGATCTCCGCCGCGCTCTGGCCCTCGCCGACGATGGCGACGCAGCGCGCCTGCGGATGCTGCGCCATGTCCCTCAGGTAGCTGCTCGAATGGAACACGCGCGCGTCGTCGCGCAGGGCGCGAAAGCCTTCGGGAATGTTGGGCACGCCGCCGATGCTCACCACCAGGTTGCGCGCAAGGCGTTCCTGCACCCGGCCGTCGGCGGTGCGCGAGCGCACGCGCAGCAGCGACACCTCGCCGCCCTGCTTCTCGGGCTGCACCTCGAACACTTCTTCGCCGTAGCGGCAGGCTTCCTCGAATTGCCCCGCGGCCCAGCCGAGGTAGTCGTTGAACTCGTGACGGCTCGGGAAAAAGCTCTTGAGGTTGATGAAGTCCGTGAGGCGCCCCTTCTCGTACAGGTAGTTCACAAACGTGAAGCGGCTGGTCGGATTGCGCAGCGTCGCCAGGTCCTTCAGGAACGAGATCTGCATGTGCGCCTGGTCCAGCAGCATGTGCGGATGCCAGGCGAAGCTGGGCTGGCGCTCGATGAAGAGCGCGTCCAGCGGCTTGCTGCCGTGGCGCTTCTCGTCCAGCGCGATGGCCAGCGCGACGTTCGACGGCCCGAAGCCGATTCCGATCAGGTCATGGATGTGCTGCATGGGTTCTTGACTTCTGTATGTGGTGTGTGTGCGTCCGTGGCAAGGAAGCCTCACGCGGCAAGGCTCTGGGGCGTGCGTGAGCGGTCTTCCTCGATCCGGCCCGCGCGCATCGTGATGACGCGGTCGGCAACGTGGAAGTAGCGGTCGTCGTGCGAGATGACCACGAGCATGTGGACCTTGGCGCGCAGCTCGGGCAGCAGCTCGGTATAGAACAGGTGGCGGAAGGCCGGGTCCTGGTCGGCGGCCCACTCGTCGAACACCAGCACCGGCCGGCCTTCGAGGTAGGCGTGCACCAGCGCCAGGCGCTTGCGCTGGCCGGTCGAGAGATCGACGGTGCTGAAGGAGCCGTCCTTCACGCTGACCTTGTGGTCGATCTCCAGCCGCTGCAGGTAGGGCAGCGCGGCCTGCGGCAGCGCATGCGCGCCGGCGTCGCCCTTCTCGCGCGCCACCAGGTCCTCGAACAGGTAGAAGTCGGAGAACACGGTGGTGAAAAGCTGGCGATAGTCGTCGCGCGCCTCGGGCGTCACCGCGACGCCGTCGATCAGGACCTCGCCCTGCTGCGGCGCGTAGAGGCCCAGCAGCAGCTTGATCAGCGTGGTCTTTCCCGAACCGTTGTCGCCGACGATGAAGACCATTTCGCCGCGGCGCAGCGTCAGGTCGATGGGGCCGAGCACGAAGGCTTCGCCACCCTCCGGCGCGTCGAAGGCGTAGCGCACGCCGCGCATGCCGATGCCCTCTGCCATCGTCGCGCCGCCCGCGGGGCGCTCCAGGTGCAGGTGCGGCTCGGGCGTCGCGAAGCGCGCCGACAGGTCGGCGATGCGCTTGAACGCGACCTTGGCGCGCCCGACATTGGGCAAGGTGCCCGCGATGGTGTCGATGGGCCCCTTGATGAACAGCAGCACGAGCACGAAGCCGCTGAGCACCGCGGGCTCGGTGGCGCGGAACGCGGCCCAGCCGAGGATCAGCGCGATCAGCAGGAAGAACAGCGCCGAACCGAAGGCCGTGGCCATCACGTAGGTGTTGATCGCGCGGCCGTTGACGGTGCGGATGTCGTCCACGATGCGCTCGATCTGCCCGCCGAACATGCGGGTGCGGCGCTCGCGGTGCATGCGCAGCTCCTTGGCGCCCTCGCTGATCTGGCGGTAGGCCTTGTGCAGCTGGTCCTCGTGCTCGCGCGCTTTCCAGAAGCCGGCTTCGGCGCGAGTCATGGGCCATGATCTGCACGGTCGCCCCGAGCACCAGCGCCACCAGCAGCAGGCAAAAGAGCGGGAACGAGAGGAACGACAGGTACACCAGGCAGTCCAGCGCGACCGCCACCGCGATCAGCGCAGACGACAGCACGAAGGCCGCGTCGCTGATCATGTCCACGTCATGCGACAGCACCGGCATGAGCCGGTGCGTGCGGTAGCGCTCCAGCGCGTCGATGGGCGCCGAGAGGATCTTCTGCGCGAGGCTCTTGCGCACCTGCGCCACCAGGCGCTGGCCGACGAAGTTGGTCGAGACGTCCGAGGTCATGCGGCCGAACAGCGCGACGAGGCACAGGGCGATGAAGGTCAGAAGCAGGCCGCCGGCCATGCCGCCCTCCTGGTTCAGCACCAGGTTGATGGTGCGCAACAGCGCCACCGTGGCGACGCCCGCGCAGATGCCCGTGACCGAGGACAGCACGATCCACGGAAGAAAGGGTTTCAGCAGCCGGGAGATTTCTCCGCCGTTGTTGCCGCCGCCACTGTTGGTTGTCATGCAAACGCTCTTTCCGCCCCGGGGGCGACTGCGGCCCGGCCGCGGGTGCGCCGCGGGTGCGCCGCGGACAGGCCGAAAATGGCCAGGGAAGACCGCCTCCATGGGCGATCTCCGGGCGGCGCGATGCCGCCCTCCCCATAGACGGTCGGGCGCCGGCAATGCTCATCGGGAGACCGCTCGCCGCTGCGCGCATGAACATCCGGCGTGCCGGTGCGTCTCTGTTGAGATGCTCTCTTCCGCTTCGAACCCCATCGCGCCCGCGTTATTCGCGTTACTCGCCGCGCGCCGTGCCGGGCCATGATCCCGCTGCTCGCGCCCATCTTTCGCGGCGAACTCGCGCCGATGGGCGAGAAGCTCCAGTGCGCACCGGTAGCACCAGCGAGCGCGGTGCGGGTCGACGATCTGCTGCAGCCGCAGGCACTGGCCGACGTGATGCGACGGCATGCGCGCTTCCGGCACAGCGACGGTACCGACCTGCGGCCGATCGCTTCCGCCTGGGCCCTCGACTACCTGGCGGTGCTCCTGCCGCCAATGGTGGCGGCGGGCAGCCTGCTGCAGCACGTGTTTCCGGCCGCCGCATCGCAGATGTGGGTGCGGCTGGACGCGCATGGCAACGCGCTGGACTTCCATATCTGCGCCCTGGGCGAATCGCGACAGGGCGCGAGCACGGCGCAGCGCTATGCGCCGCTGCTGCAACTGCACCTGGCGCCGCTGTTCGCGGTACTGAGCGCGCTGACGCGGGTGGCGCCGAAGATCCTCTGGGGCAGCGTCTCGCGCAACCTCGAGCCGATCCTCGCGCAGGCGCTGGCCCTGACCGGCGGCGCCGCTCCCATCGCGCAGGACAAGGCCTGGCTGCTGGACAGCGCGGCATGGGCGCCGGACGAGCCCAACCCGATGCACGGACCGCAACGTGTCGTGCTGGTGTTGCGCGAGGGGCAGTTGCAGTCGGTGCGGCTTCATCGCCAATGCTGCCTCTATCACCTGCTCCCGGGCGAGGACTACTGCGGCGCCTGCCCGCTGGCGCCGTGCCACGCGAAGAGCAAAGGACGAGACGAGGCCGAAGCGCCGGCCGTGTGAGGACCATGCGGACCGCGAGGGCCGTGAACAGATCGCCACGCAATACGTCTTTCCCTGAAGGCCGCCACGATCCTGCGCGCCGCGGCGCCGGGTCCGGCGCCTGCCCGCCATCCTTTCAATCCACCCCCGATCATGTCCAAGGCAAAGCTCGTCTACATCCTGTCCCTGCGCAACGCCGCCGCCGACAACGCCGGCCAGTACATCGACTACAAGGGAGAGCAGCGCTACATGAAGTCGCCGCTCGAATACCTGGCACAGGCGCTCGACACCACGCCGCTGGGCGACCTCTACTCGCTCGAGGGCATCGTCTACGACGACGACGACGCGCATTCGCCGCGCGACCAGGCGGCCCTGCAGGCCTATGGCTTTTCCTGGCATCCCGAGCGCAAATGGATCTTTCCCGCCGACCTGCGCGCGCAGGGACGGCTGCTGCGCGACATGCTGCACGCGGTGCCCGGGCTACCGGCGGCTGCCGATGAACGCGCCCGAACGCGCGCCAGGCAAGAGCGCCTTCGAGCGCGCGCTGCTCGACAAGCTGCTGACGCTGGATGCGGATCTCGTGCTGCTGGACGGCCTGCTCGTCATCCTCGACGAACTGGTGCGCCCCGAAAGCCGCCTCCACCGCCGGATCGTCAACATCCATCCCGGCATCACCCGCCTGGAGTCGCCCTACCAGCGCCGCGGCGCCTAGGCCACGCTCGACGCGCTGCACGGTGCGCGAGGCCGCAAGGTGGTCGACTGGGCGACGATGGCGACGGTGCCCGTGGAGCCGCTGGGCAAGACCGGCGCCTCGCTGCACTACGTGGACAACGGCATCGACTCGGGCGAAGTGATCTTCGACGCGCTCGACACGCCCATAGCCCCCGACGATTCGATCCTCGAACTGCGCTGGAACAACTTCAACCGAAGTCTCTTTCCCGCGCTCCACCAGGGCCTGACCCTGCTGGCCCCTCATCTCTGATCCGCCCGGCGCGGCACCTCTCAAGGAAAACCATGACGCTCGCCACATCCCGGTCCGCATCGACCGTTGCCACGATCGCAGCCACGACCTCGTACACCGACGGCGCGCCGCACCACGTCACCCTCGAGGGCGGCACCCTCATGGTCCGCAATGCGAACACCGGATCGCAGTCGCAATGGGCGCTCGGCGCCTAGGCGGAGGAACTGGTACTGCGCCAGGTCGAGGGCGACGCATCTTTCGCGACCACGCACCTGCTCGCCGCGCTGGAAGCCGCGTTCTCGCACCATCCGGGACGCATGTCGCTCACGCTCGAAGGCGCGAGCCGCTTCGAGGAGCTGGCGCATGCCGGCGTGCTGCGGCCGGCGGCCGGCACCGACCGCGCGCTCGCCATGGCCGACATGCTGTGGCAGCAGCCCCGGCTGTGGCTGTCCGCGGTGCACCCGCCCATGTCGCAGCAATTCGCGCTGACGAACGGCAAATACCATCCGCAGCGGCCGTCCAAGCCGCGCGGCATGCTCTATCAGCGCTTCATTCCGTGGCTGGGCAAGACCTTCTCGTTCCGCGCCATCGACTTCGAACGCGACCTGCCGCTCTTCAACCGCTGGATGAACGATCCCGACGTGGCCAAGATCTGGGAAGAGGAAGGCGATCTCGACAAGCACCGCGCCTACCTCTCGGCGATCGACCGCGATCCGCACATGTACTCGATGATCGCGAGCTTCGACGGCGAACCCTTCGCCTACTTCGAGATGTACTGGGCCAAGGAAAGCCGCATCGCGCCCTTCTACGACGTGCACGACTACGACCGCGGCTGGCACGTGCTGGTCGGCGAGCCGTCGTTCCGCGGCAAGGCCTATGCCACCGCGTGGCTCACGTCGATCTCTCACTACATCTTCCTGTGCGACCCGCGCACCCAGCGCGCGGTCGGCGAGCCGCGCATCGATCACGTGCAGCAGATCCGCAATCTCGACAAGTCGGGCTACGCCAAGGTGAAGGAATTCAGCCTCCCGCACAAACGCGCCCAACTGGTGGTGATGTTGCGCGAACACTATTTCTGCGACGCGCTTTGGCTGCCGCGCGAGGCGGCACCGGCCACGGCCTGACACGCACGACAAAGGCAGCGGCAGAGGCGAAGGGAGGTGGGCCTGCACGGGCCTGGCGGTGATCGGAAGTGTCTCTTTTTTGATCAAAATGCAACCAAATGTCGTCTTCCGCTAGGTCGAATAAGAACCATTCTTATTAAAATCCGCCTGCTTCAATCACCACTGAGTTCTTTCATGCCACCTCTTCGCCTACCTCGAAGCCGCCTGCTGAGCGCTTCACTCGCCGCCGCCTTCGGAACCGCCGCCACGCTCCTCGCTCCGGCCGCCCTCGCCCAGACCGCAGGCAGCGCAGGCACCGCGTCCACCGGCGCGGCACCCGGCAGCGCCACGCTGCCGGCCGTGACGGTGACCGCCGACGGCGAAGAGTCGGCCACGAGCCATGTCCCGGGCTATGTCGCCAAGCGCAGCGCCACGGGTACGAAGACCGATTCGGCCATCATCGAGACGCCGCAGTCCATCTCGGTGGTGACGGCCGACCGCATCCAGGCCATCGGCGCCACCACGCTCAAGGACGCGTTGGGCTACACGCCGGGCGTCGGCATCTCGCCCTACGGCACCGACTCGCGCTACGACTGGATCACCGTGCGCGGCTTCGACGCCTACAGCCTCGGCTTCTACATGGACGGCCTGCCGCTGCGCAACAACGGCAACTTCGGCCTGTGGAAGACCGACAACTACGGCGCCGAACGCATCGAGATCCTGCGCGGTCCCTCGTCGGTGCTGTATGGCCTGGGCAATCCCGGCGGCGTGGTCAACGTGGTCAGCAAGCGGCCGACCGCCGAGCCGGTGCGCGAGCTGCAGGTGCAGCTGGGCAACAACAAGCGCAAGCAGATCTCCGCGGACTTCTCGGGCCCGCTCGATGCCGACGGCAAGCTGCTCTACCGCATCACCGGCGTGCTGCGCGATGCCGAGCTCCCCGCCGCGGGCATGAAGGACGACTACTACTACATCGCGCCCTCGCTGACCTGGAAACCCTCGAGCGACACCTCGTTCACGCTGCTGTCGCAGTTCAGCCGCACCCGCGCCGGCGTCTACACGCGCGTGCGCCCGGCCTACGGCTCGCTGCTGCCGACCGACATCGGCACGCGCATTCCGAGCTCGCTGTTCATCGGCGATCCCAACTTCGATCGTTTCAACCACGATCAGCAAATGATCGGCTACCAGTTCGAGCACCGCATCAACGACACCGTGACCGTGCGCCAGAACGCGCGCTACGGGCGCCTGAAGATCGACTACCAGCAGCTGGGTACGCCGCGCTTCGTCACGCAGAACGAAGAGAACGCACTCGATCCGGCGAACTTCACGCTGCTGTCGCGCAGCCCGTTCAGCAGCAAGGAGAAGATGACCTCCTTCACCATCGACAACCAGGTGCAGGTCGACCTGCGCTCGGGCGACTGGCAGCACAAGCTGCTGGTGGGCCTGGACCACCAGCGCACCCGCATCGACCAGGTCGGCCGCAGCGGCGGCACCGCGCCGCTGCTGAACATCTACGCGCCGGTCTACGGCGGCAGTGTCGAGCTCGCCGAGCCGTACACCGACGGCATCAGCCGCGTGACCCAGACGGGCATCTACATCCAGGACCAGATCAAGTGGCGCGAGAACTGGCTGTTCACGCTCGGCGGCCGCTACGACGATGCGGAAAGCACCGTCTTGAACCGCCAGAACGGCGAGTTCTCGCGCATGAAAGACCACAAGTTCACGAGCCGCGCGGGCGTCGTGTACCTGGCACCGAACGGCCTGGCGCCGTACTTCAGCTACTCGCAATCGTTCGCGCCCACCGGCACGATCGACCCTGTCTCGGGCACGCCGTTCAAGCCCGAGACCGGCCGCCAGTACGAGGTCGGCATCCGCTACCAGCCGATCGGCCGCAAGGAAAACTACAGCGCCGCGATCTTCGATCTGCGCCGCCAGAACTACCTGACCTACAACGCGGACTTCGAGCCGAAGCAGACCGGCGAGGTGTCGGTACGCGGCCTGGAGCTCGAGGCCACCGCCGAACTCACGCCGCGCATGAACGTCACAGCCTCCTACAGCTACACGCCGCGGGCCATCGTCACCGCCAGCGCCAACCCCGCGGAAATCGGCAAGCAGGCCTCGGCCGTGCCGCGCAGCCGCTTCTCGGTGTGGGCCGACTACCGCTTCGAAAACGGCATCAAGGTCGGCCTGGGCGCGCGCTACAACAGCACGACCTGGGGCGAGAACGAGAACGCGCCGGCCAAGGTGCCCGCGGTCACGCTGTACGACGCGATGATCGGCTACGACATCGACCGCTGGAGCCTGGTGCTCAATCTGCGCAACCTCACCAACAAGACCTACATTGCCAACTGCGGCTTCGGCACCTGCTACTACGGCCCGCCGCGCTCGGTGGTGGCGACCGCGACCTACCGCTTCTGAGGCTCGCGCAAGGCCGACGAGGGAGTGGGCCTTCGGGCCCCTTCCTTCGCTCCGCTTGCTCCTCGGGCGACAGCGCGACCATCGCGCCGCAGGCCCTTCAATAAAAAAGCCGATGCTCACCGCAGCGGCTTTTTTTGTTGTGCGGGAGCTCCGCGCCCGTCAGCCTGTGGCGAGATCGGTCGCCAGCATCCGCTCCTTCACTTTCTCGCACAGCTGCGGGTGATGAATGATGCCGAGATGGTCGGCGTCTTCCACCGTTTCGGCCGCCACCACGCGCGCATGGTCCGGCCAGTGGCGCAAGGTGCCCGTGCTGCCGAGCGAGCGGCCCGCCTGGAACACATGCACCGGCAGCGCCGAGCGCGAATAGGCGTACCTCGCCTGCTGCACGCGGCTGTCCAGCCGTGGTCCACAGCAGGTATTCCTCGGCTTCGTCGCCGCTGCCGTCGAGCGGAAAGGACTGCGCGGGGTCGAGCAGCTGCTGCGCCACCCAGGCGCGCTCGTGCGCATCCATGCGGCCGATGAGTTCGCGCCACTGCATCGCCATCTCCGAACGCGCGAGCCAGCCGTCGAGCGCCTCGTCGGCCCGCGCGCGTTCAGTGTCCGAGAGCTCGCGCGAAGCCCGCATCGGCGCGATCTCGAACACGTCGACCATGCCGCAGAACGCGATCTCGATGCGCCCCTGCAACTGTTGCGCGACCTCGAAGGCCAGGTCGCCGCCGAGCGACCAGCCCAAGAGCGCGCAGCGCCCTTCGGTGGCCGTCGCGCCGATGTAGTCGGCGTACTCGGCCGCCAGCTCGCGCACCGCAAAGCCGCGCCAGCGCTTGCGGGTGTAGACGTGGCTCACGAAGCCGTACACCGGCCGGTCGCCGCGCAGCGCGTCGGCGAGCGTGCGGAACTCGCGGGTGTTCACGATCAGCCCGGGCAGGCAGAAGAGCGGCGTGCCCGTCCCCTCGGCATGCAGGCACACCGCGCGTGCGCATGGCCCAGACGCTGGCCCAGACGCTGGCGCAGGCGTGAAGCAAGGTCGTGCAGGTCGCTCGCCTGCATCAGGTCGGGCAGGCCGAGCCGTTCACCGGCGGGCAACGCCTGCCGGATCCGTGCGAGCAGCTTGAGGCTCAGGATCGAATCGCCGCCGAGTTCGAAGAAGTTGTCGTTGCGCCCCACGCGCTCCACGCCCAGCACCTCGGCCCAGATGCGCGACAGCGCTTCTTCCATCTCGCCTTCGGGCGCCTCGTACGCACGCTCGCTTGCGAACTCCGCCGCGGGCAGCGCCTTGCGGTCCACCTTGCCGTTGGCGTTCAGTGGCAGCGTTGGCAACACCACGATGGCGCGCGGCACCATGTAGTCGGGCAGCGACTCGCCGAGCCGTTCGCGCAGCGATTCGGTATCGGCCGAGCGGTCCGCGTCGAGCGCGACGTATGCCACCAGCGATGCACCGGACGCGCCGTCCGGCCCTTGCCTGGCCACCACCACGGCCTGTCGCACCTCGGGCTGTGCGAGCAGGCATGCCTCGATCTCCCCCAGCTCGATGCGGAAGCCCCGCACCTTCACCTGGTGGTCGATGCGACCCAGGTACTCCAGCTGCCCTTCGCCATTCCAGCGCACCAGGTCGCCCGTGCGGTACAGCCTCTGGCCATCCTGCGCGGCCACGAAGCGCTCCGCCGTCAGGCCCGCCCGCTTCAGGTACCCGCGCGCAAGGTTCACACCGCCCAGGTACAGCTCCCCGGCCACGCCCACGGGCACCGCGTTCAGGCTGCCGTCCAGCACCAGCGCCTGCGTGTCGCTGATCGGACGGCCGATCGGCACCTGGCTGCGGCCGTCGTCGCGGCAAGTCCATTGCGTGACGTGGATCGTGGTTTCGGTCGGTCCGTAGAGGTTTTGCAGCGACGCGCCCTGCAGCCGCTGCAAGGCTTCGCGCTGCGTGGCGGCGGGCATGGCCTCGCCGCCGCAGATGATGTAGCGCAGGCGCGTCGTGGCTTCGATGCCTTCATAGGCCAGGAAGGCCTGGAGCATCGAGGGCACGAAGTTCAGCGTCGTCACCTGGTGCCGGCGGATCAGGCCCACCAGGCGCTCGGGATCGCGGTGATCGCCCGGCCGGGCGATCACCAGCCGCGCGCCGGTGGTCAACGGCCAGAACATCTCCCACACCGACACGTCGAAGCCGAACGGCGCCTTGTGCAGCACGGTGTCGGCATCGGTCAGGCCGTAGGTCTGCTGCATCCATGCCATGCAGCTGAAGAGCGCATCGTGGCGGATGGCCGCGCCCTTGGGCTGGCTGGTAGAGCCCGAGGTGTAGATCACGTAGGCCAGGTTCGCGCCGTGCAGCGCCACCTGCGGATCGGCTGCGGATTCGTCCCGGGTGTCGAGCGTGTCGAGTTCGAGGACGCGCAGGCCCTGGTCCCACGGGGCCAGCGCCTTCAGGTGGCTCTGGGTCAAGAGCAGCTCGATGCCGCTGTCATGCGCCATGTAGGCCAGGCGGTCGGCCGGCTGTTCGGGATCGAGCGGAACGTAGGCGGCGCCGGCCTTCAGCACGGCGAGGATGCCCACCATCATCTCCACCGAGCGCTCCACCGCGAGACCCACCCGGCTTTCCACGCCGACACCCAGTGCCGCGAGGCGGTGTGCGAGGCGGTTGGCGCGGGCGTTGAGCTCCGCATAGCCGAGCGCTTCGTCACCGAAGAGCAGCGCCGTGGCTCCGGGCTGTTGCGCGGCATGGCGCTCGATGAGCCGATGCACGGGCTCCACGCCTTCGTGCACCCGGGCATTCACCGCCCACTGGTCCAGCAAGCGCTGCTCGGCCTGGCCCATCAGCGCCACGTCGGCCACGGCCTGCTGAGGCGTGTCGGCCAGCGCCTGCAGCACGGCCAGGTAGTGGCCGGCCATGCGCTCGATGGTCTGCGCGTCGAACAGCTCGGCCGCGTGGAGCAGCGTGGCCTCGACGCGGCCGTCCTCGTGTTTGAGCGTCTGCAGCGTCAGCTCGAACTGCGCATCCTCTTCCTCGAAATCCAGCCGCTCGACCGAGACGCCGGGCCACTCGGCCAGTGAGCGATGGTCGCGGCGCAGGTGATTGAACATCACCTGGAACAGCGGATTGGCGCTCATGCTGCGCTCGGGCCGCAGCGCGGCCACGAGCTGCTCGAACGGCAGGTCCTGGTGGGTCTGGGCGCCGATGGCGGTGTCGCGGGTCTGCGCCAGCAATTCGGCCAGCGTGGTGCGCGCGTCCAGCCGTGCGCGCAGCACTTGCGTATTGACGAAAAAGCCGACCACACCGGCGGTCTCGGCGCGGTTGCGGCTGGCGATCGGCACGCCCACGCGCAGGTCGGTCTGCGCCGTGAGCCGGCACAGCAACGCTGTTGAAGCCCGCCAGCAGCGCCATGAAAAGCGTGGCGCCCTCGGCCTGAGCCTGCTTTCGCAGCCGGGCGACGGTATCGGGCGGCAGCGCGAAGCTGTGGCGCGCCGAGCGATAGCGGCCGTCGGCCGCGCGCGGATGGTCGGTGTGCAGCGAGATCACCGGCTGTTCGCTGCCCAGGTGGTCGCGCCACCAGGCGAGCTGGCGCGCGCCCTCGCCGCCTTCGAGCCAGCGGTTCTGCCATGCGGCATAGTCGGCGTAGTCGATCGGCAGTTCGGGCAGCACCGGTGTGGTCGAACCGACCCGCGCCGCGTACTGCACCGCCAGTTCGTCGAGGATGAGCTGCACCGACCAGCCGTCGGACACGATGTGGTGCATCACGACCAGCAGCTGGTGCGCCTGCGGCGCCGTCTTCAGCAGCACGGCGCGCATCAGCGGTCCGCGCGTGAGGTCGAAGGGTGCGGTGCGGATGCGCCGCACCTGCAGCGCGACCTCGGCGTCGCGGGCCTGCGCGTCCAGGCCGCTCAGGTCGATGCAGGGCAGCGCGATGTCGGCCGACGGCGCGACGACCTGCGCGACGTCGCCCTCGTCCGCCTCGCGAAAGACCGTGCGGAGCGACGCATGCCGCTCGACCAGCGCCGTCATGCTGGCATGCAGCGCCTGCGCATCGAGCGCGCCCGCGAGCAGCAGTCCGCCGCTCAGGTGGTAGGCCGTACTGGCGGGGTCCAGCTTCCAGAGAAACCACTGCCGCTGCTGCGCGAAGGACAACGAATCGCCCTGCTCCGGCGTGCGCCGGGGAATGACAGGCTCGGCCTGGTGCGCGGTGCCGGCTGCGGCGCCGCGCAGGCGCTCCTTCAGCTTGGCACGTTGTTCCGCCGTCAGGTTGGCGCGGCGCGCGGAGAGGTCTTGGATATCGGACATGTTGTTTTCAGACGGTTGCGGACAATCGGTCCGGCGCGCCTTCGGCCGGCACGTGGTTCTCGATCTCTTCGATCAGGCGCGTCTCGACCAGCAGGGCGAGATCGCGGATGGTGGGCGCCTTGAAGAAGGCGGCCGGATGCAGTTCGACGGCGTAGGCCTTGCGCGCGCGTGCAAGGATCTGGATCGCGAGCAGCGAATCGCCACCGAGCTCGAACAGGTTGTCGTCGACCCCGATGGCGGCGATGCTCAGCATGTCCTGCCAGATGCCCGCGAGGCCCTGCTCGCGCTCGCCGGCGGGCGCCGCGAAGGCGGTGGCAAGCGGCGGGCGCGGATGGTCGCGGCGCTTCTTCTTGGCGGGCTGCTGCGTCTCCAGCAGATCGAGCATGCCGTTGTCCAGCTCGCCCAGGCGCTGGCTCAGGTCGGTGGTGGAGATCACGACCTGGGCGAACGCCGGGCCGTTGACGATGCGCTCCACCACCCGCGCGCCCTCGGGGCCGTCCATGCCGATGCCCTCGGGCAGCACGCGGCCGGCCGCCATGCCCAGGTCGCGCCATGCGTCCCAGTTGACCGAGATGACCGGGTGCTTCGCGCTGCGCTGCCACAGCGCGGCCAGCGCGTCGAGGTAGGCGTTCGCGGCGGCGTAGTCGCTCATTCCCAGGCCGCCGGCCATGCTGGAGATCGACGAGCACAGCAGCACGAAATCGAGTGGCTCGTCGCGCAGGAAGCGCGTGCCCTGCAGCTTGGGGGCGAACACCTCCTCGACCATGGCGCGGGTGCGGTTCGCGATCATTCCGCTGTTCGCATGACCCGCCACATGCACGACGCCCTGGACCATACCGAAGCGCGCGCGGGCCTGCGCGACGGCGGCCCGCATCGAAGCCGCATCGGCCACGTCGGCGGCGACGACGAGCACTTCGCCGCCGAGGTTCTCGAGTTCGATCAATTGCGCGAGCTTTGTCCGCAGGGCCTGGGGTTGGCCTTCGTCCGCGGCGAGAGATTCCCACTTGCCGCGCCCGGGAAGCGGCGTGCGCCCGAGCAGCACCAGCCTGGCCTGCCACGACTCGGCCAGGTGCCGGGCGACCGCGAGCCCCACGCCGCCGAGGCCGCCGGTGATCAGGTACACTCTCTTGGAGCGCAGGCGCTGCTGCGGTGCGGACCCGGACGGCAGCGGCGCGTAGGTCTTGACCCAGCGATGCGGGCCGCGGTAGGCCACCAGCGTTTCGTCGTGCGGCGCCTGCGCCGGCGCGGCGAGCTGTCTTGCAAGCCACGATTCGGCGGCGCTGCCCGGCACAGGCAACACGACGTCGGTCACGCGGCAGCCGATGTGCGGGTACTCCTGCGCGGTCACCTTGCAGAGGCT
>CAMATD010000157.1 GCA_945860785.1 Variovorax sp. YR752
CCACGCCAAGGTCGCAGCTCACGAAGATCAGCGGGTCTTCGCCTTCGCCCGCCGCGAATTCGTATTCGCCGAGGACGGCCGCGTCGGCATCGTTCTGCAGTTGCACCGTGACGCCGGGGAGGCCGGCGGCAGCGAATGATTTTTCAAGCGCAGGCAGCAGGCTCACGTTGCGCCAGCCGAGGTTCGGTGCGAAGCGGACCACGCCGGTGCAGTCGTCCACCGCGCCCGGCACGCACACGCCGATGCTCGACAGGCGCAGGCCCAGTTTTTCAAGCTGCTGGTGTCCTGCCGATGCCATGCGCGCGACCTGCGCGCACACGCCGGCCGGCGTGCCGTCGGTGAGGGCATGGGTGTCCGCGTACAGCACCTCGCCCTGCAGCGAGACGCACACGACGAGGCGCACGGTCTCGACCGCGATCTCGACGCCCATCAACGCACGCACGCCGACATTGATCTGCAAGGGCGTCGAAGGGCGGCCGAGGCCATCGGCCACGGCCGCATCGGACTCCTTGAGCCAGCCCTCGTCGAGCAGTTCGCGCACCAGCAGGCTCACGGTCGATTTCGTGAGCCCGCTCTCGCTCGCGAGCCGTGCGCGCGACAGCCCCGGCTTCGCGCGCAAGAGCCGCAGCAGCACGCTGCGGTTCATGCGCTTGAGCAGTTGCTGGTCGCCGATGGTCTTCATGTCACCGGGCGTTCAGGCCGTCACCGCTGCGGTCGCGGCGTGAGGCGCCTGCTCTTTTCCTTCGGGGCGCTTGCCCGCGATGATTATTCTCAGCACTTCGTCTTCGGTGACATCCGAGGTGCGGTAGGTGCCGACCAGCTTGCCGTTCTTCATCACCGCGAGGCGGTCGCTCAGCGAGAACACGTCGGGCATGTCGTGCGTGATCAGGAAGATGCCGACGCCGTCGGCCTTGAGCTGCTTCACCAGCCCGCCGACCATCGCGGTTTCTTCCGGCCCGAGCGCGGCGCAGGGCTCGTCCATGATGAGGATGCGCGCGTTGAAGTACAGCGCGCGCGAGATCGCCACCACCTGCCGCTGCCCGCCCGAGAGCCGGCGCACCGGCACGCGGATGTTGGTGAAGTTCTTGTTGAGGCGATGGAACACCTTGCGCGCCTGTACTTCCATGAAGTGGTCGTCGAGCGTGTTCCAGCGCGTCATCTTCTCGCGGCCGAGGAAGAGGTTGGAGACCGAGTCGAGGTTGTCGGCGAGCGCGAGCGTCTGGTAGATGGTCTCGATGCCCTGGCCCTGCGCTTCGGCGGGCGTGCGGATGTTGACCTTCTCGCCCGCGATCAGCGTGTCGCCCGAGTCGATGGGGTAGGCGCCCGCGAGCATCTTCATCAGCGTGGACTTGCCGGCGCCGTTGTGGCCCAGCAGCGCGACCACTTCGCCGGGATAGAGGTTGACGCTCACGCCGTCCACGGCCTTGACGCCGCCGAAGGACTTGCGGATTTCGCGCAGTTCAACAAGAGGCTTCGATGTATCGATGGTGTCGCTCATCTCAGTTCTCCCCGAACTTGCGGCGATACAGCACGTCGAACACCACAGCCACGATCAACACCTGGCCGATGATCACCATGCGCTTGCCGATGGGCACGTCGAGCAGCAGCATGCCGCTGTCGAGCGACTGCATGATCAGCGCGCCCAGGACCGAGCCGAAGATCGAGCCGCTGCCGCCCGCGAGCGCGGTGCCGCCGATGACGGCCGCCGCGATCACATACAACTCCATGCCCGTTCCGAGCGAATTGGTGCCCGCGTTGAGCCGCGCGATCGACACGATGGCCGCAATGGTGACCAGCACCGCCAGCAGCGCGAACAGTATCAGCGTCACGCGCTTGACCGGAATGCCCACCAGCGCCGCCGCATCGGGGTTGCCACCCATCGCGAACACATAGCGACCGAAGCGCGTGCGGTGCACGATGAACGACAGCACGATCGCCACCACCGCCCAGATCAACACCGGAATCGGAATGCCCTGCGGCTCCGACTTGGACGAGATCTGGTAGTTGTTCATGACCGCCGCGAAGGCGAACACCACGGCCACCGGCACCGCCGTGATCAGCACGTCGAGCCACAGCGCCTCGGTCGGCATGTCGTAGCGCTGGCGCGCGCGGCGCTTCTGCGCCATGCACCCGAACAGCACCAGCGCCACCAGCCCCGCGATCACCCAGCTCGCCGTGGTGCCGATGCCGCCGTCGTAGCCGCCACCCAGGCGCTGGAAGAATTCGTCGTTGACGGGCTGCGTCTTGCCGTCGGCCACGAGGAAGGCCGCACCGCGGAACGACATCAGGCCGCCGAGCGTGACCACGAAGGAAGGCACGCCGAGCACGGCCGTGAGCCAGCCTTGATAGATCGACACCAGCAGCGCCACCGCGAGCCCCGCGAGGCAGGCCGTGGGCCACGACCAGCCCGAGGTGTATTGCAGGTAAGCGATCAGCACGCCGACGAAACCCATCACCGAGCCGACCGACAGGTCGATGTGGCGCGCCACGATGATCAGCACCATCACGGTCGACACGATGCCGACCACGGCCGTCTGCTGCGCGACGTTGTAGAGATTTTCAGGCGAGAGAAACACGCCGCCCGACATGACGCTGAAGGCCACCGCCATGGCGACCAGCAACAGGCACATCAGGATCAGCCGCAGGTCGACGCCCGTGCGGCGCCACCATCCCGGAGTTTCATTGCTCATTTTTTCATTACCCCCCTCAAAGCGGATGCGCGAGAGCGTCCCGGCCGGGCCTCAAGAGCCCGGTCTGACGCTTGCATCGCGCGGATTGACGACTGGCGGTTTGCTTACTTGCAGGCGGCGGGCGCGCTGGCGGCCGTGACGCCCTTGCAGAGCTCGTCCTTCTTGATCCAGCCGGCCTTGACGATCACGTCGAGGTTGTCGCGCGTGATCGGCACCGGCGTGAGCAGGCGCGAGGAGAGCGAGATCTTCTTGGCACCGCCGGCCCACGGCGCGGCCTTGTCGACCGGCTTGCCGGCCGCCAGCGAGACAGCCGCCGTGGCGGCTTCGCGGCCGAGTTCGCGCGAGTCCTTCCAGATGGTGGCGGTCTGCGTGCCCAGCGCCACGCGGTTGAGCGCGGCGAAGTCGGCATCCTGGCCCGACACCGGCACGCCGCGCAGGCCCTTGGCCGTGAGCGCGGCCACCGCACCGCCGGCCGTGCCGTCGTTGGCAGCCACCACCGCGTCGACCTTGTTGCCGTTCTTCGTGAGGATCTGCTCCATGTTCTTCTGCGCGACCTCGGGCTTCCAGCCTTCGGTGTATTCGTCGCCGACGATCTTGATGTCGCCCTTCTTGACCGAGGCTTCCAGCACCTCCTGCTGGCCCGCGCGCAGGAAGTCGGCGTTCGGATCGCTCGGCGAGCCCTTGATGATCACGTAGTTGCCCTTGGGCTTGACCTTCAGGACCTCGCGCGCCTCCATGCGGCCGACCTCGACGTTGTCGAAGGTGATGTAGAAGACGCCGGGCGCCTCGATCAGCCGGTCGTAGGCAACCACGGGCACCTTCTGGCGCGTGGCCTTAGTGACGGCGGGGAGGACGCGTCCTTGTCCATCGCCAGCACGATGAGCGCCTTGGCGCCCTTGGACATCAGGCCCTCGATGTCGCCCAGCTGCTTCTCGGGCGAGCCGCCCGCGTCGGCGCTGATGTACTTGGCGCCGAGCTTCTCGAGCTGGGCCTTGATGGCGGCTTCGTCGGTCTTCCAGCGTTCTTCCTGGAAGTTGGACCAGCTCACGCCGACCACGGTCTGGGCCAGTGCGCTCACGGCGGTGAGGCCGAAGGCCATGGCGGCCAGGGTGTGTTTGAGTTGCATCGGTGTCTCTCCTGCCGGGTAAGAAATTAGTTAGTTTGAAAGGCGAACTAACTATCCCATTGCAGCCGGAAGATTGGCATCCGGGAATTCCTCGAGCCCCGGGCGCGGCCAGTCAGCGAGAAATCGGGGTAAGGGAAAGGGCCGGCCGGAGCCAGCCGAGCGCGCCGCCCGACACCTTCCAGCGGCCATCGGCAGCCTCCATGGCGAAGCGGGCCCGGCTGCCAGAGAACGGCCCCGGGTTCTGCTGGACGATCTCGACCTCGCCCTCGGTCACGCCGGCAACGATCGCGACATGCCCGTACGGATTGAAGAGCGTGGGCGGGAACACGATGAGGTCGTCCACCTGCGGCTTCTCGGACTCGGCGTTGCGATACTGCACGAGCGCCCGCTTCGGGTTCAGCGCACCCTGCGCCGTGTTGGCGTCGAAGAAGTCCTTCGCGTTGCCGAAGGCGTCCGGCATGCGGTGGTTGAAGCGCTCGAAGTAGTAGCGTTTGACGAACTCCACGCACTGGTACTTGATGCCCAGGTTGTAGCCGTCGCGCGAAACGTTGCGGCCTTCGGAATTGTTGACGCCGCCGTTGTAGTAGACCTTCACGCCGTTGAACTCGTCGACCACCGCGCCCACTTCGCGGCCGGGGTTGAGGTTCGTGTAGGTCACGGTGCGGTAGCCGGCAGCGGCCAGCACGACGGCACCGGCAAGGGAGAGAAGAAGGATGCGCAGACGAATCATGGGGCTGGAGGTTAGCGCCTCACGATAGGGACGCTGGCCCATGGGCTGCCAGTGCCGAAGGTCACCCCCGCGAATGCCTCGTCGCGTGTCCTCGGGCATGATCGCGTGCACAAAAAAGAGCACTGGAGACATCGATGGACCCGAGCATTCCCACCGGCACCGGCGAGGCGCTGTACCGCACGATGGTGCGCATCCGCGCTTTCGAGAACGCCGCCGAAACCGCCAGCCAAGGTGGCGTGAGCGCCTATGGCCAGCAGGCCGCGGGCGCCGCCAAGGTGCGCGGCCCGCTGCACCTCTCGACCGGGCAGGAGGTCGTGCCGGCCGGCGTGTGCGCCCATCTGCGCACGAGCGACTACCTCACCTCCACGCACCGCGGCCACGGCCACACGCTGGCCAAGGGTGCGGACCTCACCCGCATGATGTGCGAGCTGTTCGGCAAGGCCACGGGCTTCAACGGCGGCAAGGGCGACTCGATGCACATCGCGGACTTCTCGGTCGGCATGCTGGGCGCCAACGGCGTGGTGGCGGCGGGACTGCCGATCGCGGTCGGCGCGGCGCATGCACAGAAACTGCTGAAGAAGAGTGACGACATCACGGTCTGCTTCTTCGGCGATGGCGCCATCAACCGCGGACCTTTTCTCGAAGCATTGAACTGGGCGCGCGTGTACGAGCTGCTGGTGCTCTTCGTCTGCGAGGACAACCGCTGGAGCGCCACCACGGCGAGCGGGCCGATGACGGCGGGCGAGGGTGCCTCGGCGCGCGCCGCCTCGATGGACATTGCCACCACGCAGGTCGATGGCAACGACGTGTTCGCGGTCCACGAAGCCGCCGCACGGCTGGTGGGCGAGGTGCGCAGCGGCGGCGGGCCGCGCCTGCTGCATGCGCTGACGTACCGCGTGAAGTGGCATGTGTCGGTGGACCTCGCGGCGTACCGCGATCCGGCCGAATTGGCCGCCGCGCTCGAGACCGATCCGATCGCGCGCACGCGCGGGCACCTGCTCTCGATCGGCGTGCGTGCGGCCACGCTCGATGCCATCGAGAACGCGGCGCGCGATGCAGTCGACACCGCACTCGCCATCGCTGACGCGGCACCCTGGCCCGATGCCAGCGCCGCCTTCACCGACGTGCAGACCACCGGAGCAGGCCAATGGCGTTGAAGGACCTCAGCTATTCCGAAGCGGCCGTTCTCGCAATACAGCGCGAGATGGAAGCCGACGCACGCGTGGTCGTGCTCGGCGAGGACGTGGGCCGCGGCGGCATCTTCGGCCAGTACAAGGGACTGCAACAGACCTTTGGTGCCGAGCGCGTGATCGACACGCCGATCAGCGAGGCCGCAATCATGGGCGCCGGCGTGGGCATGGCGCTCGCGGGCCTGCGCCCTGTCGTCGAGATGCGCGTGGTCGACTTCGCGCTCTGCGGCATGGACGAGCTCGTGAACCAGGCTGCCAAGAACCGCTTCATGTTCGGCGGCCAGGGCCGCGTGCCGCTGGTGGCACGCATGCCGGGCGGCATCTGGGACGCCTCGGCCGCGCAGCATTCGCAGTCGCTCGAAGCCTGGTTCGCGCACCTGCCGGGCGTGGTGGTGGTGAGCCCCTCGACGCCGCAGGACAACTACGGCCTCCTGCGCGCCGCGCTGCAATGCGGCGACCCGGTGGTCTATATCTCGAGCACAAGACGCTCTGGGGGTTGCGCGGCGCGGTGGACGAAGACATGGCCGTGCCGCTCGGCAAGGCCGCACGGGTGCGCGAGGGCAACGCGCTCACGCTGGTGAGCTGGAGCAAGCAAATGCAGGCCTGCGCCGCAGCCTGCGATGCGCTCGCGGCCGAAGGCATCGCGGTGGACCTGATCGACCTGCGCACGCTCTGGCCATGGGACCGCGAGACAGTGCTTTCATCGTGCGCGCGCACCGGGCGATTGCTGGTGGTGCACGAAGCCGTGCAGGCCGCAGGCTTCGGCGCCGAGATCGCGGCCAGCGCGGCGGAGGCCACGGGCTGCCGCGTCGCACGGCTGGGTGCGCCGCGCATTCCGGTCGGCTATTCGCCGGTGCTGGAAGCGCAGTCGCGCATCGGCGTCGAGGCCGTCGTGGCCGCCGCGAAGAAGCTGCTCGGCTGACCTGACCTCGACGGACCGGTCTCAGGCTGCGAAGCCGCCGTCGATGTTGAGGCTGGCGCCAGTCACGAAGCCCGCTTCGGGGCCGGCCAAGTAAGCCACCATGCCCGCGATTTCGTCGGGGTGCCCGTGGCGAGCCACCGCCATCAGGCCGTGCATAGCGGCGGCGTGCGGGCCGTCGACCGGGTTCATGTCGGTGTTGACCGGGCCGGGCTGCACGTTGTTGACCGTGATGCCACGCGGGCCGAGGTCGCGCGAGAGGCCTTGCACCAGGCCGGTCAGCGCCGATTTGCTCATGGCGTAGACGGCGCCGCCGGGCCAGGGCATGCGCTCGGCATTGGTGCTGCCGATGTTGACGATGCGGCCGCCTTGGCCCATGTGACGCACCGCCGCCTTGGCCGCGACGAACACGGCGCGCACGTTGACGGCCAGCGTCTTGTCGAAGTCGTCGAGGGTGCCGGGCAGGTACACGCCGGCGTTGTTGACGAGGATGTCGATCTTGCCGAGCGCACGGGCCGCTTCGTCGATGCCGGCGGTGAGGGCCGCGGCGTCGGCGCTGTCGATCTTCAGCGCCAGTGCGCGGCCGCCTTCGGACTGGATGCTGCGCACCAGCTCGTCGGCCGGGGCTGCCGCGCTGCTGTAGCTGAAGGCGACAGCGGCGCCGTCGCGCACCAGGCGGCGCACGATGGCGGCGCCGATACCGCGCGAACCGCCGGTGACGAAAGCGACCTTGCCGGCCAGGACGGGAGAGGAAGAAGAAGTGGTGGAAGCCATGATTTTTCCGATCTGTTGGGGGAGGAAGACCTTCAGTGTCGGGATTTCATTCCATTCGCGGTAGCCATCAATCGGCGCAATCAAATTCAACCCAAAGTTGAAGATGAGGCAGAAAATGAGGCCATGGAACCGCTCAATCACCTCGAATCCTTCGTGCAAAGTGCGGAAGGCGGCAGCTTCTCAGCGGCCGCCCGGCGACTCGGGTTGACCCCTGCGGCCGTCAGCAAGAACGTCGCCCGGCTCGAAGTGCGGCTGGGCGTTCGGCTGTTCCAGCGCAGCACCCGCCGCCTCACGCTGACCGAGGGCGGCGAGCGCTTCCTGGCGCAGATCGGCGGCGCGCTCGCCACGCTGCAGGAGGCGGTGGCCGGCATCGCCAAGGACGACGGCCAACCCGCGGGCACGCTGAAAGTGAGCCTGGGCCAGGCCTTCGGGCGCGAGCACGTGCTGCCGATGATGGGCGACTTCCTTGCACGCTACCCGTCCATCCTGCCCGACTGGCACTTCGACAACCAGCAAGTGGATCTGGTGGGCGAGGGCTTCGACGCGGCCATCGGCGGCGGGATCGAGCTGTCGCCCGGCGTGGTGGCACGCGAGCTGTCGCGCATCCACGTGGTGGCGGTGGCCTCGCCGGCCTACCTGGCGGGACGCAAGCTGCCTGCGCAGCCCGCCGACCTGGCGCAGCTCGACGCCCTGCTGCACCGCTCCTCGCCCACCGGGCGCCTGCGCAGCTGGACGCTGCAGCATGCAAACGGCCAGCAGACCACGGTGGAGTTGCCGCGGCCGCGGGCGATCTTCACGACCCCGAGGCCGTCGCGCAGGCCGCGCTGCTGGGCCTGGGCGCGGCCATGCTGCCGATGCCTTTTGTCGAGCGAGGCCTTCGCAGCGGCGAACTGGTGCGACTGTTGCCCGAGTGGCATTTCGATGCGGGGGTGGTGTGGCTTTACTACCCGAGCAAGAAGCTGCTGCCGCCGAAGACGCGCGTGTTCGTCGATTTCGTGCTGGAACGCTTTCGCAGCGAGCGGTTCGCGCAGCGGATGCAAGTGGCCTGAGACGCTGCGCCACCGGGGTCTTCATTCGCGGCGCGGAGGGCGGTTCGCCTGTAAAAAGACGCGCATGAACTTATCTTTCAAAACGAATCGCCGCGCCGCGCTGGCCGCATCCGCCGCCGCTGCCGTTGCCTTGATGGCACCCACCGCGTGGGCCCAGAACACCTGGCCGACCAAGCCCGTGCGCATCGTCGTGCCCTTTGCGGCCAGCGGCACCACCGACATCCTGGCGCGCGCCGTCGCGCCCGAACTCTCGAAGGCCTTCGGCCAGCAATTCATCGTCGACAACCGCGCGGGCGCGGGCGGCAACGTGGGCGCCGAGATCGTGGCGCGCGCACCGAACGACGGCTACACGCTGCTGATGGGCACCGTGGGCACGCACGGCATCAACCGTGCGCTCTACCCCAAGCTGCCTTTCGATCCGATCAAGGACTTCGTGCCGATCACGCTGGTGGCGGCCGTGCCGAACGTGATGGAAATGAACGCCGAGAAGGCCAAGTCCCTGAACATCCACAACGTGCAGGACTTCATCAAGTACACCAAGGCCAACCCGGGCAAGCTCAACAGGCGTCGAGCGGCAGCGGCACCTCGATCCATCTCGCGGGCGAACTCTTCAAGAGCATGACCGGCACCTTCATGGCGCACATCCCGTACAAAGGCTCGGGCCCGGCGCTGCTGGACATGGTGGGCGGCAATGCCGACGTGATGTTCGACAACCTGCCCTCGTCGATGGCGCAGATCAAGGGCAGCAAGCTCACGGCGCTGGCGGTGACCAGCGCGCAGCGCTCGCCGGCACTGCCCGACATTCCAACGGTCGAGGAGGTGGGTGGCCCCTCGCTCAAGGGCTTCGAGGCGAGTTCATGGTTCGGCCTCTTGGCGCCGGCCGGCACCTCGCCCGACATCGTGCGCCGGATTCAGCAGGAAGTGGCCAAGTCGCTCAACACCCCGGCCATCAAGGAAAAGATGCTCGCCCAGGGGGCGATCCCGAGCGGCAATTCACCGGCCGACTTCACGAAGCTGATTGCCAGCGAGCACGTGAAGTGGGCGAAGGTGGTGAAAGACTCCGGCGCAAAGGTGGACTGATCAGGTGCTCCAGGTCACGTCTTGGCTGTCGGCCTGCGAGTCCTTGAGCATGTGAAGCAGGGGGGCTGTACGCTGGTGCAGTCCGACATGCTGTTTTTCGGCTTCGGCGGCATGGCCTTCGACGGCGTAGTCGTCGTTGTTGTAGGCATTGCTGCCCTCGCGCGTCAGCGCAGCTTCAAGCGCAGCAATGGCGCCGGGAATCTGCTCGACCGTGATGATGCCCTGCGGCGCCGGCGACTTGCCGACGATGTCGAGCAGCTGGCGCGCATGCACCTCGAGCATCACGAAATCAGGGGCGGCCCGGGACTTGAAACGATAGAGCATGATTTTTCTTACTCACTTGTAGATGTAATCACGGGCAAAAGGGTACACCGATTGCGCGCCGCGCAAAACACCATGCTCGACCTTGCCATCGGGCTTGATGGAAAGCATCTGGTGAAGTGAGATCCAGCCCTGCTCGAAGCTCATGGCCGAGCCCGCAAGGTAGAGGCGGTAGGCACGCAGGACGCGCTCCGCGTTCTCGGCCTGCCGGCCGCCGCTGCGCTGCAGCACCTCGAGCGCCTTGCCCAGCTGCGCTTCGAGCGCGTCGGACCAGGCCCAGAGCGTGCGCGCATAGTGCGGCCGCAGGCTCTCGGTATCGACCATTTCCAGGCCGGCCGCCGCCGTTTCGCGCAGCACGTGCGTGACGTGCAGCAGTTCGCCGCCCGGGAAGATGTATTTCTCGATGAAATCGCCCATGCCCGCGCCGAGCTGGCGGTAGTTGAGTTCGCCCGAGGTGATGCCGTGATTCATGACCAGGCCGCCGGGTTTCAGCAGCGCGTGGATCTTGCGGAAGTAGGTCGGCATGTTGGCCGCGCCCACGTGCTCGAACATGCCGCCCGAGGAGATCTTGTCGAAGGGCTGTTCGACCGAGACCTCGCGGTAGTCGCGCAGCTCGACGCGCACGCGGCCCTGCAGGCCCTTCTCCTCGATCAGGCGCTGCACATGCGCGTGCTGGTTCTTCAACAGCGTGTGCCGGTCGCATCGACGCCGTAATGCTCGGCCGCCCACAGCAGCAGCGCGCCCCAGCCGGAGCCGATGTCGAGGTAGCGCTCGCCCGGCTGCAGCATCAGCTTGCGGCAGATGTGGTCGAGCTTGGCCTCCTGGGCCTGGGCCAGCGTGAGGTCGGGTGTACGAAAGTAGGCACAGGAGTAGACCCGGCGCGGGTCGAGCCACAGCGCGTAGAAGTCGTCCGACACGTCGTAATGGAACTCGATCTGGGCGGCGTCCTTGCGCAGCGAATGCGAGCCATGCGACTTGGCCCGGTGCTGCAGGCGGCTCCACCAGCCGGTGTCGGTTTCGGCCGGGTTGCCGGGCAGCATGCCGACGGTGGCGTCGATCAGGTCGCGCATGGCGCCCTCGATCTGCACCTTGCCCTCGACGTAGGCCTCCCCGATGGCCCCCACCTGTCGGGCGGCCAGCTTGGCCAGCACCGTCCATTCCTTGAAAGCCAGCGTGACGCGGGCCCCGGCCTGGGCAACGCGCCGGCCATCTGGCAGTTCCAGCGCGATGGGGACAGGCAGCGAAGTCAGCTGCGACTCGATCTTGGGTATCAAGTTTTGCATGGGGCCCATGGTATTGATTTTTCCAAGGGTTTGCATGACTACTCGCACCGGGGGCTGCGCGGCAGCCTGTAACGAATCACCGTTGACAGCAGATTGTTTATGCTTAAACTATTCAATCATGAATAGCCTCAGCGCCCTCCGCCCTGCTCCCGCTTCGGACCTCCAACGCATCCTGTGCATCGGAGGCGGGCCAGCCGGCCTCTACTTCGCCCTGCTGATGAAGGCCCGCAACCCGGCGCTGGAGATCACCGTGGTGGAGCGCAACCGCCCCTTCGACACCTTCGGCTGGGGCGTTGTGCTGAGCGACCAGACGCTCGGCAACCTGAGGGCCGCCGATGCCGACACCGCCGCGCTGATCGGCAACGAATTCCACCACTGGGACGACATCCAGGTGTTCTTCAAGGGCCGCCAGGTGCGCTCGGGCGGCCATGGCTTCTGCGGCATCGGGCGCAAGCGCCTCTTGAACATCCTGCAGGAGCGCTGCCTCGCGCTGGGCGTCGACCTCGTGTTCGAAACCGACGCCACGGACGACCAGGCGATTGCCGCGCAGTACAAGGCCGACCTCGTGATCGCGAGCGACGGCCTCAACAGCCGCATCCGCCAGCGCTATGCCGACGTGTTCAAGCCCGACGTCGACCTGCGCAACTGCCGCTTCGTGTGGCTCGGCACGCACCAGACCTTCGACGCCTTCACCTTCGCCTTCGAACAGACCGAGCACGGCTGGTTCCAGGCGCACGCCTACCAGTTCGACGACAAGACCTCGACCTTCATCGTCGAGACGCCCGAGGCCGTGTGGAAGGCCCATGGCCTCGACCAGATGGAGCAGCCCGAAGCCATTGCCTTCTGCGAGAAGCTGTTCGCCAAGTACCTGGGCGACCACGCGCTGATCAGCAATGCCACGCACCTGCGCGGCTCGGCCAACTGGATCCGCTTCCCGCGCGTGGTGTGCGAACGCTGGACGCACCGCATCGACGTCGAAGGCCGCTCGGTGCCCGTGGTGCTGATGGGCGACGCGGCGCACACGGCGCACTTCTCGATCGGCTCGGGCACCAAGCTCGCGCTGGAAGACGCGATCGACCTGGCCAACGAATTCGCCCAGGGCGGCACCGTCGACCATGTGCTCGAAGGCTACGAGGCACGCCGCAGCGTCGAAGTGCTGAAGATCCAGAACGCCGCGCGCAACTCGACCGAGTGGTTCGAGAACGTGCCGCGCTACACGGGCATGCAGATCGAGCAGTTCGCCTACTCGCTGCTCACGCGCTCGCAGCGCATCAGCCACGAGAACCTGCGCGTGCGCGACACCGAATGGCTCGGCGGCTACGAGCAGTGGCTCGCGGGCGGCAAGGCCGTGGCGCCGATGCTGATGCCGTACAAGGTGCGCGGCCTCACGCTCAAGAACCGCATCCTGGTGTCGCCGATGGCCACCTACAGCGCGGTCGATGGCGTGCCGCAAGACTTCCTGCTGGTGCACCTGGGTGCGCGTGCGCTGGGTGGCGCCGCGATGGTGTTCGTCGAGATGACGAGCCCGACACCCGAGGGCCGCATCACGCCGGCCTGTACGGGTCTCTACAACGACACGCAGCAAGCGGCCTTCAAGCACATCGTCGATTTCGTGCACACGCAGTCGAGCGCGAAGATCGCCATGCAGCTCGGCCACAGCGGCCCCAAGGGCTCGACACGCGTGGGCTGGGAAGGCACCGACGAGCCGCTCGAAAGCGGAAACTGGCCACTGCTGGCCGCCAGCGCATTGCCCTACGGTGAGCAGAACCAATTGCCGGCCGCGATGACGCGCACCGAGATGGACACGATGCGCGACCAGTTCGTCGACTCCACGCGCCGCGCCGCCGAAGCAGGCTTCGACTGGCTCGAGCTGCACTGCGCACACGGCTACCTGCTCTCGGCCTTCATCAGCCCGCTGACGAACAAGCGCACCGACGAATACGGCGGCGACATCGAAGCCCGCTGCCGCTATCCGCTCGAAGTGTTCCGCGCCATGCGCGCCGCGTGGCCGGAAGACAAGCCGATGAGCGTGCGCATCTCGGCGCACGACTGGGCGCCCGGCGGCAACACCGATGCCGACGCGGTCGTGGTGACGCGCCTCTTCAAGGAGGCCGGCAGCGATTTCATCGACGTGTCCTCCGGCCAGACCACGCGCGACGCGAAGCCGATCTACGGCCGCATGTACCAGACGCCTTTCTCGGACCGCATCCGCAACGAGGTCGGCATCTCGACCATCGCGGTGGGCACCATCACCGATGCGGACCAGGCCAACAGCATCATCGCGGCCGGCCGCGCCGACCTCTGCGCCATCGCCCGCCCGCACCTCGCGGACCCCGCATGGACGCTGCACGAAGCCGCCAAGCTGCAAAGCCGCGATGTCGACTGGCCCAAGCAATACCTGAGCGGCCGCGACCAGATGTACCGCGAGATCGCCAAGCAGCAACAGATCGCCGCAGCAAACGCTGCATTGACAGCACCGAACCCCGAGGAGACGCACTGACATGGACCTCGAAGCACGCGCGCACAGCGAACACCCCGAGGCCCTGCGCCTCTGGCTGCGCCTCCTGATCTGCAC
>CAMATD010000158.1 GCA_945860785.1 Variovorax sp. YR752
CCATCGCGCACCATGCCCACGCGCTCCGCGCGGCGGTACAGGTGCATCAAGAGCATGGCCACGCGTTCGCCCGCATTGCGCCGACCGGTGGTGACCAGGTTGTCGTCCACCATCTTTTCCTCGCGCGCGGCAAGCCAAGTGATGTCGTAGCCCAGCTTGGGCTGGGCATGGAACAGCGGCCAGAGCCGGTCGCGCGAGAAAGCGCACAGCGTGGTGTCGGTGACCGCTTCGACGCCGTGCGTCTGGCCATCGGCAAACTCGTCCTGCAGGCCGATGAAGTCGCCCGGCAGTAGAAAACTGAGGATCTGCCGCCGGCCGTCGCTCAGCGTCTTGTAGCGAAACGCCCATCCCGCATACGGGGTGAACAGCTGCTGGCTGGGCCGGTGCTCCTCGATGATCGAGCCGCCCGCCTCGACACGGCGGGAACCGACGCGAAACGACTGGATGGTCTGGAGTTCGTCCTCTGTCGCGGGCAGAAAGGCGTCGAGCCGGCGCAACGCACAGTCATCGCAAGGATTCGCGCCCTGCGGAGGGGAAGCGGCGACGGGATGGTCCTCGAATTTCACGCACCACTATAGGCTTTTCGCCTGTGTCTTTTTACATTTCAGCGCGCGTTGCGGGTGCCTAAACTTTGCACCGTTTTCTCCCTCCAACACGCATGACCGAAGAACAGCCACTCCACGAGATCCTTTACTGCAGCCTGCTTGCGCAGGACCAGCCCGCTACCGCCGTGGGGGCCATCGTGAGCCAGGCACGCACGCGCAATGCCGAGCAGAACATCACGGGCCTGCTGGTTTTCGACGGCATGCGGTTCTGCCAGCACCTGGAGGGGCCCTGCGATGCGGTGGAAGCATTGATGCACCGGATCGAGCACGACCCCCGGCACATCGACGTCAGGGTGGTCTACGAAGGCCCGCTGGCGACCCGCCGCTACGGCGGTTTCGGCATGGGCCTGGCCGAAAGCGAAGGCCCCCACCCGATGTCCGGCGTGCACACACTGAGCGGCGACGCCGCCCTTGCGCACTTCCTGGCACTGCGTTCCAGTTTCGACATCAGTAGCTGAAAAAGAAAAAGGCGGCCGAAGCCGCCTTTCCGTCCGTGGGAGCATGACCGATCAGACTTGATCCCACGAGTAGGTGGCACCGTAGCCATCCCACGCTTCCATGACGATGCGCTGGCCGGCGGCCACCATCATGGATTCCCCCGGTGCCAGCACCAAGTCTTCGCTGGGGTTGGCCAGCGTGGCAGCCGGCGTGACCCAGACCCGGCCCTGCTTGACCCGCAGTACGCTGGCCGACCGCGCCTTCAGGCTCATCGCCTCGCCGGGCGCAATCTGCCAGGCGCCGCGACGTACGGCCGGCGGAACGGCGACAGTGGTACGGGCAGGGATCGACAGGGAAGCGAGCGATTCGGTGGTGCAGACGGCGGTAGATATGATGAAACTCCTTGGCGTTGCCGAAGTGCGATGACAGACGGAGGCAATGGCGCAGTTCGGGAATGAATGATCTCTCTACCCCCGTTGGCAGTCCAGTGAAAACGAGGTAGCCTACTGATGCTGATATCGCATCAATCGGCCCGGATGCCAGCCCGCCCCCCGAAGTCACACTCATGGCAACATTCGCAAACCCATCTGCGCTCCCGCCCGATCTCGGCCGGGCACCTGCGCGCCTTCGAGGCTGTCGCCCGGCACCTGAACCGCCGCGCCGCGGCGGAAGAAATGGCACTGACCCAGTCCGCGGTCAGCCGCCAGATCCAGTCGCTCGAAGAAGAAGTGGGCGTAGGGCTGTTCCTGCGCCATACGCGGGCGGTGGAGCTGACCAGCGCGGGCGCGCAGCTGCTGCTCGCGGTGCAGCAGTCGCTGCCGCGCATCGACATGGCGGTGCGCCAGATTCGCCAGAGCGCGGGGCGCAAGAGCGTGTCGCTCACCACCTTTGCCTCGTTCGCCTCGATGTGGCTGATTCCGCGGCTGGAGGCCTTCCAGCGCGACAACCCCGAGATCGACATCCGCATCGACGCCAGCGACGTGGCGGTCGACCTCGAAGTGGCCGACGTGGACATCGCGCTGCGCTACGGTCCGCGCGAGGCCATGCCCCCACCGCCGTGCGCCTGTTCGGCGAAAACCTCACGCCCGTGGCGAGCCCCTGGCTGATCAAGAGCAGCCCGCCCATCAAGACGCCGGCCGACATCACCGGCTTCACGCTGATCGAGGCCGGCGACGCGCACCGCACGCACCTCGAATGGCTGACCTGGCGGCGCTGGTTCGAGGTCAATGGCCTGGAACGCGCGCAGCCCAAGCGCTGGCTCTATTTCAACTACGCCTACCAGATGGTGCAGGCCGCACTCACCGGCCAGGGCGTGGTGCTGGCGCGCAGTTCGCTGATTGCCGAAAGCTTGGCCAACGGCGACCTGGTCGAGGTGCTGCCCCAGCACCGCATGGATTCACCCATGGCCTACTGGCTCATCGCCGGCCCGCGCAACGCGCTGCGGCCCGAGATCAAGGCCTTCTGGGACTGGTGCAGTTCCAGGCCGTCACCACGCGCGAGACCATCGGCGAGGTGCCCGACCCGGACACCGTGGACAACATCGACTGAAGTGGCGATCAGCGGCCGCCGCCGGGCCGCCCCAAGGCGGCCGCGCCTCCCCCTCGGGGGGTGGAGTTACACGCAGTGAAAAGCCGGGGGCTCAAGACGTCGGCCAGACGACGCCGTTGTCGTTCAGGATGGCGTCGAGCGGCATGTCATGGGCCTCGGGCTCGAAATCGTCGAGGAAGCCGTTGGTGAAGCCCAGACCCACCGTGAACGGCCGGGGCTCCAGCGCCGCCAGCGTGCGGTCGTAGAAGCCGCCGCCGTACCCCAGCCGGTAGCCGCCCGCGCTGTAGCCCACGCAGGGCACGAACAGCAGGGTCGGCACGATCAGCTCGGTGTCCTTGAGCTTGGGAATGCCGTAGGCGTCTTCTTCCATCTGGCAGCCCGGGTACCAGGCGTGGAAGGTCAGCGTCTTGTGCACCTTGTTGATCACCGGCAATCCGATGCGGCGGCGCTGGGTCTCCTCCATCAGTTCGCCGTCTTCTTTCCAGCGGTGCAGGGCGGGCAGCGGGTCGAATTCGCCCTTGATCGGCCAGTAGGCGCCGATCACGGTGTCGGGCCGGCCGACCAGCCAGATCCGCATCACACGCTGAAGTAGGTCGGCCCGTTCGAGGCGGTCGGGAAAGGCCAGACGCTGCTCGATCAGTGCTTTCCTCAACTGTTCCTTCAGCAAACTCGCGGTCGCCGAGGTGTCGGCATCCTTTGACTTGTCCATAATCCCCCGATGCAGTTCCCAAGCATTTTGGCACCCATGCGCCATCGGCCGCGCAACGCGGCGTCCGGCTTTCTTTTTTCGGCTGTCCTGAGCGTCGTCACGCTCCTCTGGCAACAGCCTGTGCAGGCACAGAGCAACACCAACGACGACGTGCTGATCCAGATGAAGCAGGCCTTCCAGCGCGGCGACAAGGCACGCCTCACCGCGCTGCTGCAGCAAGCCCGCGGCCATGCGCTCGAACCCTGGGCCGCCTACTGGGAACTCAAGGCCCGCCTGCAGGAAGCCGCACCGAACGAGGTGCAGGACTTCTTCGCCCGCTACCCCGGCACCTACCAGGAAGACCGCCTGCGCAACGACTGGCTGCTGCAGCTGGGCCAGCGCCGCGACTGGGACGGTTTCTCCGCCTCCGTAGACGGCTTCCGAATGGGCGACGACGCGCAGGTGCGCTGCTACGCGATCCTGGCCGACACCCTGCGCTCCGGCACCGCCACGCAAGCCCAGGCCGACGAGGTGCGCCGCAACTGGCTCGCCCAGAAGGATGCCGACGACGGCTGCCTCACCGCCGCCGACCGCATGGTCGCCGCCCGCCTGATGTCGCCCAACGACGCCTGGAAGAAGGCGCGCCTGGCCATCGAGGCCAACCGCCCGCAGGCCGCGCGCGGGGCCGTCAACATCGCCGCGCCCGACGCAGTGCCGCTGTTCGACGAACTCAATGCCAGCTCAGCCAAGTTCCTGACCGGCCGCGCCTTCGTGGCCGCCAAGTCGCGCAAGGAGCTGGTGGTGCTCGCGCTCGTCAAGATCGCCATCGCCGATCCGGAAATGGCCGCCTCGCAGCTCGACAGCAAGTGGGGGCCGATGCTCTCCGCCGAAGAGCGCAACTGGCTCTGGGGCGCGATCGGCCGCCAGGCCGCCACCAAGCTCTGGCCGCAGGCCGCCACCTACTTCGCCAACGTCACCAAGAACAGCGACCTGTCGGACGACATGCTCGGCTGGCGCGTGCGCGCCGCGCTGCGCGCCAGCCAGTGGAAAGAGGTAGCGCCCGCGATCAACGCCATGAGCGAAAGCAGCCAGCTGGACCCGACCTGGGTCTACTGGAAGGCGCGCGCGCTCAACACGGCCGGCGGCGACGAGCGCCGCGCCCAGGCCCGCGAGCTGTACACGAGCATTGCCGGCACGCGCGGTTTCTACGAAATGCTGGCGCTCGAAGAACTGGGCCAGCGCACCGTCGTGCCCACGCGGCCCGCGCCGCTCACGCCCGAAGAAAAAGCCGCCGCGCGCAGCAACATCGCGCTCAACCGCGGCCTCTATGCCATCGCGATCGGCCTGCGCCCCGAAGGCACGCGCGAGTGGAACTACGCCACCAACCTGCACGACAAGGGCGGCATGGACGACCGCGCGCTGCTGGCCGCCGCCGACTTCGCCTGCCAGCGTGAGGTGTGGGACCGCTGCATCAACACCAGCGAGCGCACCAAGGGCGTGATCGACGTCGAGCAGCGCTTCCCGATGCCCTTCCACGACACCGTGCTGCGCAAGGCCCAGGACATCGGCCTCGACCCGGCCTACGTCTACGGCCTGATCCGCCAGGAAAGCCGCTTCATCATGGACGCCCGTTCGGGCGTCGGCGCCTCTGGCCTGATGCAGGTCATGCCGGCCACCGCACGCTGGACGGCCCGCAAGATCGGCATGACCGACTTCACGCCCGGCCAGATCAACGACCGCGAAACCAACATCACCATCGGCACCAACTACCTGAAGCTCGCGCTCGACGACTTCGACGGCTCCATGGCGCTGGCCGCTGCGGCCTACAACGCCGGCCCCGGCCGTCCGCGCAGCTGGCGCAACGGCCCGGTGATCGACGCGGCCATCTGGGCCGAGAACGTGCCGTTCACCGAAACCCGCGACTACGTGAAGAAGGTGCTGGCCAACACGACCAACTACGCCGCGATCATCAGCGGCCGTCCCCAGTCGCTGAAGGAGCGCCTCGGCCGCGTGGGCCCGCGCGATGCCTCAGAGCCCGAGCCGAACAAGGACCTTCCCTAAGGTGGATTCGGTGGCGTTGTGGGTCATTCGGTGCGCGCTCACGCCGACGGTGTGCTCCCCTCCGCGAATGTCCCCCGCTTCGCTCCTCCTTTATTTCGCTGCGCAGAGCACACCGCCGGCGTGATCGTTCAGAGTACTGGTTGATCGGCTGCAAACCAGCCGCCTGCCCTCGTGCACAGGGCACCGGGTGCTCCCCGCAGCGAAATAAAGGAGGAGCGAAGCGGGGGACATTCGCGGAGGGGAGCACACCGTCGGCGTGAGCGCGCACCCCGAACACAAGCACCCCGCATCAATTTGCGCCGCGTTCGGCATCAATGGTGCTGCAGGGCGCGGCTAGCATCGAAGGCTTTGCACTGAACCGAACCGGAGGAACCCCTGATGCGCAAGCTCTACATCGGCAACAAGAACTACTCGTCATGGTCCATGCGCCCCTGGGTGCTCATGAAGCAGGCCGGCATCGCCTTCGAGGAGGTGATGGTGCGCTTCGATTCCTTCGAGGCGGAGTCGCAGTTCAAGCACACCATCGGTCCGCTCAACCCGGTGGCCAAGGTGCCGGTGCTGGTGGACGGTGACCTCGTGGTCTGGGACACGCTGGCCATTGCCGAATACCTCGCCGAGACCTTCCCCGAGAAGCAGCTCTGGCCCCAGGCCGCGGCCGACCGGGCACGCGCGCGCAGCATCTGCGCCGAAATGCATTCGGGCTTCGGCGGCCTGCGCAACCATTGCGGCATGAACATCGAGGCCTCGCTGCCCGAGGTCGGCGCGCGATTGCTGAAAGACCAGCCCGAGGTACGCAGCGACCTGGAGCGCATCGTGCAGATGTGGACCGACCTGCTCGAGACCCATGGCGGCCCGCTGCTGTTCGGCGACTTCAGCATCGCCGACGCCTACTTCGCGCCCATCGGCACGCGCATCAAGACCTATGGCTTGCCGGTGCCCCCGGCCATTTCGGCCTACATCGAGCGCGTGCAGGCGCTGCCAGGCATCAAGGCCTGGATCGATGAAGCACTGGCAGAGAAAGACTTCCTGCAGTTCGAAGAGCCCTACCGCCCCGTGCGGTAGGGCTTTCCACGAAGGCTGCCGGCCGGGATCAGAACCGGTACGTCGCCGCCACGTAGGTGACGATCGGGTTCAGCTTGAGGCTCGCTTCGCTGCGAGCGACAGGCAGACCGGTGATCGAGGTCGTGGTCAGCTTGGCCTTGGTCTTCAGCGGGATGTACGACACCGAGAACGACACGCCCCAGTGCTTGTCGAGCTGGTAGGCAACACCGGCATTGAGCACGGGCGCGAACGAGCTGTCGAGCTTGGCGGTGGTGTTGACGGAGAAAGGCGACTGGTGGAACTGGCTCGCCAGCGCACCTTGCAGGTTCGAGGTCAGCTTCACGTCGCTGTACCAGACGTAGGTGGCGCCCAGGCCCACGAACGGACGGAAGGCGTCGTTGCCTTCGTTGAAATAGTACTTGGCCAGGACCGTGGGGCTCCATTGGCGGGCCTCGCCGAGTTCGCCCACGCGGCCCAACGTACCGGTGCCGTTCAGCTTGAACTTCGGCGGAATGCCCAGCACGCCTTCCACAGCCCAGTGGCTGTCGATGAAATAGGCGAGGTTGAAGCCCACCGTGTCCGAGTCCGTGACGCTGGCGCCCGAGCCGGCCAACACGCTCTGGACCGGCGCCGTCACCGTGAGCGGCTTGCTCGAATCCTGCGGCGACAGATGGAACCAGCCCGCACCGACGACCCAATCGCCGGCGTTTTGCGCGAACGCACTGCCGGAAGCCAAGGCTCCCAGAGCCGCCAGCGCAAACATTGTTTTCTTCATGATGTGAATGCTCCTTTGGTTTAAGAATCCCGCAAACGCGGTGTCAGCCCGTGGCTGACGCTGCGTTTGCGCAAATAAACGAACGTTCGTTCTGTTGGCAATTCGAACGGTCGTTCTATTTCGTCGGTGGGGAGTATCCCTACACTGCGTCCATGAAGATTTTTCTCGTCGGCGGTGCACTCCGCGACCGGCTGCTCGGGCGGCCGGTTTCCGACCACGACTGGCTGGTCGTCGGCGCCATGCCCGAAGAGATGGTGGCTCGCGGCTATCTGCCCGTGGGGCGCGACTTTCCGGTGTTCCTGCACCCAGAGACGCGCGAGGAATACGCGCTCGCCCGCACCGAGCGCAAGAGCGCGCCCGGCTACCGCGGCTTCACCATCCACACCGCCCCCGACGTCACGCTGGAGCAGGACCTGGCCCGGCGCGACCTGACCGTCAACGCCATCGCGCTGCCGGCCGAGCTGGTGAGCGCCGATGGCGAATTCGAACCTGACCCCGAAAAACTGGCCGATCCTTTTCATGGCCAGCGCGACCTGCGCGACAAGCTGCTGCGCCATGTGACCGACGCCTTCCGCGAAGACCCGGTGCGCATCCTGCGCGTGGCGCGTTTCGCGGCGCGCTTCGACGACTTCTCGGTCGCCTCCGAAACCATGGCGCTGATGCGCGAGATGGTCCAGGCCGGCGAAGCCGATGCGCTGGTGCCCGAGCGCGTCTGGCAGGAACTCGCGCGCGGGCTGATGGAAACGCGTCCCTCGCGGATGTTCGAGGTGCTGCGCGAATGTGGCGCGCTCGCCGTGCTGCTGCCCGAGGTCGACCGTCTCTGGGGCGTGCCCCAGCCCGAACTCCATCACCCCGAGATCGACACCGGCGTGCACCTGATGATGGTCGTCGACACCAGCGCGCGGCTCTCGGCCTCGCTGCCGGTGCGCTTCGCCTGCCTGATGCACGACCTCGGCAAGGGCACCACGCCCGCCGACGTGCTGCCGCGCCACATCGGCCACGAGAAGCGCAGCGTCGACCTGCTGCACGCGGTGTGCGACCGCTGGCGCGTGCCGGTCGAGATCCGCGAGCTGGCCGAGGTGGTGGCGCGCGAGCATGGCAACGTGCATCGCAGCGGCGAGCTCGATGCCGCGCCGCTGGTGCGCCTGCTGGAGCGCTGCGACGCCTTTCGCAAGCCCGCGCGTTTTGCCGACGTGCTGCTGGCCTGCGAGTGCGATGCGCGCGGCCGCCTCGGCTTCGAGAACCAGCCCTATCCGCAGCGCCCGCGGCTGCTCGAGGTGCTCGCCACGGCAGCGGCCGTCGCCACCGACGCCGTCGCGCGCAAGGCCCAGCAGTCCGGCGCCACGGGGCCGCAGATCGGCGAGGCGATTCACCGCGCGCGGATCGAGGCCGTTGCGGCATCGCTGGCCTGAAAACACGGCCCCGCCCCAGCTTGGGCATGACTTCTGGCACTTCTCCTCGCGGATCGGCTCGGTAGCATCGATCGGGTGAATGCCACCGCGCCGAAGCCGTCACGTGAACCCGCATCGCCCCGCCCGGCAGCACCGAGCGCTCGGCCTGCGCGTGCTGCGGGAGCACGTGGCCTCGGTGTACGCGGCCTACAACGCGTCGATCGCGGTCCATTTCGGGCTGGGTGCGGCCCTTGGCGCCACCATGTACATCCACCACCCGCGGTGGTGGATCCTGGCCTGGATGGCGGCCCACCTGTCGCTCGGGCTCGCCCTGTTCCTGATGCCGCGGTGGCATGCCGACCTGCCGCTGGAAGACACCACCCTCTGGGCGCGCCGGCATTCGCGCACCGTCACGCTGGTCAGCATGGCCACGGCCACCGCGCCCTGGCTGTTCATCTCGGCCGACGACCTGGCCACCACCTCGGTGCTGACGGTCGTCATCATCGGCAGTTGCGCCCGGGCCATGCAGCTCTTGTGGCCGCTGAAGCCGGCGCTCTACGGCTACACCCTGCCGATGATGGCGAGCCTGATCGCCGCGCTGGCCTTGCAGGGCGACGCCATGCACCTGTTCCTCGCGGTGTTCAGCCTGGGCTACCTGCTGTTCACGCTGCGCGTGGGCGGCCAGCAGCACACGCTCTTGACCGACTCGCTGGTGCTGCGCTTCGAGAACGAGGCGCTGGCCACGCAGCTCGGCGTGCAGATCGCCGCCGCCGAACGCGCCAGCGTCGAGAAGACGCGCTTCCTCGCCACCGCCAGCCACGACCTGCGCCAGCCGCTGCACGCCATCGCGCTGTTCGGCGCGGCGCTGGAGAACGAACTGCGCGAGCACCACGGCAGCCACAACGCGCAGCGGCTGATGCGCGCGGTGAACGCGCTGGGCAATTCGCTCGACACCATGCTCGACGTCTCGCGCCTGGACGCCGGCGTGGTCACGCCCGACCTCGCGCCGGTGTCGCTGGACGCCATGCTCCGCTCGCTCAACCACATGTTCGCGGCGCAGGCGGAGCAGCGGCAATTGCAGCTGAGGATGCGCGCCAGCGGCCTCTGGGTGCGCAGCGACCCGCAGCTGCTCTACCGCATGCTCTCGAACCTCGTCGACAACGCGCTGAAATACACCGCAGAGGGCGGCGTCGCCGTGAGGGCGCGTGCGCGCGGCGACGCCGTGTGGATCGAGGTGCAGGACACCGGCATCGGCATCGCGCCCGAACAGCAGGACCGCGTGTTCGAGGAGTACTACCAGGTCCAGAACCCGGGCCGCGACCGCGCGCAGGGCCTGGGCATCGGCCTGTCGATCGTCGAGCGGCTGTCGCGGCTGCTCGACCATCCGGTGCAGGTGTACTCGCGCGTCGGACGCGGCACCCGCTTTCGCCTGCGGCTGCCGATGGCTGCGCCGCAGCACGAGCAACCCGTCGCACCGGCGCGCCGTACGGTTGCTGCGCTGGCAACGCACGGCCGCATCCTGCTGATCGACGACGAAGCCGAGATCCGCGAGGCCATGACGGGGCTGTTGCATACCCATGGCATCGCCGTCGAGACGGTGGCCAACGAAGTCGAGGCCATCGAAGCGCTGGCACATCCCGGGACGCAGCAGCAGCCCTTCGCGCTGCTGCTGTGCGACTACCGCCTCTCCAACGGCGACAACGGCCTCGACGTGGGCCTGCGGCTGCAGCGCCGCTTCGGGCTCGAGGCACCGCTCATCCTGGTCACCGGCGAGACCGCGCCGGAGCGCCTGCAGCGCGTACGCGACTCCGGCGTGCCGGTGCTCTTCAAACCGGTGAACGCTGCCACGCTGCTGCGCACGCTCGCCGAGGTCATGCCCGAAGCGTTGCTCGCGCCGACCGCCCCCCAAGCGACCTAGCGAGAAGCCTACCGCTTCAGGTTTTGGCCGACACGCGGCGCGCACAGCCCGTGTTATGGTTTTTACCAATGTCAAAGTCCTCCGACAGCAACGCGCAGTTGCCTCCTCCGCTGGGCCGGGACGCCGCCCTCTTCCTCGACTTCGACGGCACGCTGGTCGGGCTCGCGCCCACCCCCGAGGCCATCGAGATTCCCCCTGCCCTCGTCCCCCTGCTGAGCGACCTGCGCGACCAGCTCGGCGGCGCGCTCGCGGTGGTGTCCGGCCGCCAGATCGACTCCATCGACCGCTTCCTCGCACCGTTGCGCTTGCCCGCGGCCGGCGAGCACGGCGTGCAGCGCCGTAACGCGGAGGGCCACATGCAGGAGCAGCGCGCGCCCGATCTCGTGCCCATCCTCGACATCGCCAACGAACTCGCGCGCGTGCACGACGGCCTGCTGGTGGAGCGCAAGCACGCCGCCATCGCCCTGCACTACCGGCTCGCGCCACAGCTGGAAGTCGTGTGCCGCGATGCGATGTCGCGCGCCATCGCCGGCCGGCCGCAGCTCGAGCTGATGCACGGCAAGTTCGTGTTCGAGGTCAAGCCTGCCGGCATCAACAAGGGCATTGCCATCGATGCCTTCATGCGCGAGGCGCCCTTCGCGGGCCGCACGCCGGTCTTCGCGGGCGACGACACCACCGACGAAAGCGGCTTTGCGATCGTGCAGCCGCGCGGCGGCATCGCCATCAAGGTCGGCTCGGGGCCGAGCCTGGCGCTGCACCGCCTCGAATCGCCGCGCGCCGTCTACGAATGGCTGGTGCAGGCACGCGACATGCTGGCCGCACCGCACACCCCGACGAAAACCGAAGAATCACCGAGGAGCCCTGGATGAGCGAACAACAACTGCCGGTGGCGCCCGAAGACCGCGCCGGCCAGTCACTGGCCGATGCGGCAGGTCCCGATGACCGGGCGCCGGTCGATCTGCAGGCCGCCGCCGCCCCCGGCCCGCGCGGGTTCGCACCGCCGGCCGAGCCCTCGCTCAACGTCGACGTGGTCGGCAACTGCGCCTACAGCGCGCTCATCGATGCACGCGGCCGCGCGGTCTGGTGCTGCCTGCCGCGCTTCGATGGCGACCCGGTGTTCAACGCGCTGCTGCACCCCGGCGAGGATGCCGGCGCATGGAGCATCGACCTGGAGGACTTCGCAGAGTCCAAGCAGTGGTACGAGCCCAATACCGCGGTGCTGCGCACGCAGCTGTTCGACAGCGCCGGCCAGGGCATCGAGATCACCGACTTCGCGCCGCGCTTCTACAGCCGTTCGCGCTACTTCCGTCCGCTGATGCTGGTGCGCCGCGTGCGGCCGATTGCCGGCGCGCCGCGCATCCGCGTGTCGCTCGATCCGCGCTTCCAGTGGGGCGCCTCGGCGCCGGTGGAGGTCACGCGCGACAGCAACCACATCCGCTACGTCGGCCCCGACGTCACGCTGCGCCTGAACACTGACGCCTCGATCTCGCACATCCTCTCGCGCCAGCCCTTCGTGCTCTCGCGCGAGCACAACTTCATGTTCGGCGTGGACGAGACGCTGATGGACGGCATTGCCGACACGGCGCGCAAGTTCGCGCAGGAGACCATTTCGTACTGGCGCACCTGGAGCAAACGTCTCGCGATCCCCTTCGAGTACCAGGACGCGGTGATCCGCGCGGCCATCACGCTCAAGCTCTCGCTCTACGAGGACACCGGCGCCATCGTCGCCGCCATGACCACCAGCATTCCCGAGGCGCCGGGCAGCCAGCGCAACTGGGACTACCGCTACTGCTGGCTGCGCGACGCCTTCTTCGTGGTGCGCGCGCTCAACTCGCTGAGCGAAGTCGGCACCATGGAAGACTATCTGCGCTGGCTGGCCAACGTGGTGATCGGCTCGCACGGCGAGCACATCCAGCCGCTCTACGGCATCGGGCTGGAGCGCGAGCTGCCCGAGTCTTTTGTCGACGGCCTTCCGGGCTACCGAGGCATGGGGCCGGTGCGCGTGGGCAACCAGGCGCAGGAGCATTTCCAGCACGACGTGTACGGCAACATCGTGCTCGGCGCGGCGCAGGCCTTTCACGACCACCGGCTGCTGAGCCGCGCCGGCGTGGCCGAGTTTCCGCACCTCGAAGCGGTCGGCGAGAAGGCGGTGCGCGTCTACGGCACGCCCGACGCCGGCATGTGGGAGCTGCGCACCCGCGCCCGCGTGCACACCAGCTCGGCGCTGATGAGCTGGGCGGCCTGCGACCGGCTCGCCAAGATCGCACGCACGCTGGAGCTGCCCGATCGCGCCGCCTACTGGCACGGCCATGCCGCGCGCATGAAGGAAGAGATCCTCGCCAAGTCGTGGTGCGAAGAGCGCCAGGCCTTTGCCGAGAGCTTCGGCGGCCGCGAGTTCGACGCGAGCATCCTGCTGATGGTCGAGGTCGGCCTGATCGACGCGCGCGACCCGCGCTTCATCTCCACCGTCGACGCCATGGAAAAGTCGCTCTGCGACGGCCCCTACATGCGCCGCTACGAGGCGGCCGACGACTTCGGCAAGCCCGAGACCGCGTTCAACATCTGCACCTTCTGGCGCATCGACGCACTTGCCAAGATCGGCCGCAAGGCCGAGGCGCGGCAGATCTTCGAAACCATGCTGGCGGCACGCAATCCGCTCGGCCTGCTCTCGGAAGACACGCACCCGGTCACGGGCGAGATGTGGGGCAACTTTCCGCAGACCTATTCGATGGTCGGCATCATCAATGCGGCAGTGCGTTTGTCGGTACCCTGGGATTCCTGCATATGACAACAGCCCCCCGGCTTTTCACTCGCTTCGCTCGTGTAACTCCACCCCCCGAGGGGGAGGCGCGGCCCGCCTTGGGGCGGCCCGGCGGCGGTCGCAAGGAGGCTCCATGAGTCGACTCGTTGTTGTTTCCAACCGCGTGGCTGATCCACGCAAGCCCGCTGCCGGAGGCCTCGCCGTCGCGCTGGGCGAAAGCCTTCAGCAAAGCGGCGGCCTGTGGTTCGGCTGGAGCGGCCAGATCATCGAAGGCGGCCCCACGGGCGAGGGCGAGCTGCACAGGCAGCAGGCCGGCAAGGTCACGCTCGCCACCATCGACCTGAGCCGCGAGGACCACGACAGCTTCTACCTCGGCTACAGCAACGACGTGCTGTGGCCGGTGTTCCACAACCG
>CAMATD010000159.1 GCA_945860785.1 Variovorax sp. YR752
CGAGATGCCGTGCTCGTTCATGCCCGCGAGCTGCACGCTGGCCCAGGCGGTGAACACCTGTGCGCCGTGGCTGTGGCGCGCGAGCTTCGGTGCACCGGTGGTGCCGCCGGTGTGGAAGTAGGCGGCGATGTCGGTGGGTGCGATGTCGCGGCCGCTCAAGAGGCGGTCGGATGGCTGCGCCGCACGCAGCACGTCGAACTCGGCCACGCCTTCAGGCAGCGCACCCGCTGCGCCCGGCGCTTCGTCGTGCGGTGCCACGCGCAACACCGTGGTCAGCGTCGGCACCTGGCCGCGCAGGCGCATCGCCTTGGACCACATGCCCGATTCGCTGTCCGAGCTGTAGGCGATCAGCACCTTGGCGCGCGCCGCGGTCATCAGCGCCACCAGCTTCTCGTCGGTCAGCAGCGGATTGAGCGGCTGCACGATGCCCGCCGCTTCGCCGCCCCAGAGCGCGAGGTGGTATTCGAGGCAACCGGGCAGCAGCACCGCCACCGCATCGTCCGGCCCCACACCCAGCGTGTGCAGCATGTTCGCAGTCTGGTGGATGCGCGCGAGCAGCTCGGTATACGACCAGCGGATCGGCGCGTCGGCCGGGTTGCCGGTGCGCAGGAAAGTCAGCGCGGTCTTGTCGCCGAAGGCCGCACCCGCGTTGCAGAAGATCTCGTAGGTGCTGCGCACCGTGAGCGCTTCTTCCAGCGGCGTTTCTTCGAGCCGCCGGATGTCGGCGAGGCCGCGCACTGGGAACGAGGGGCGGAACGGCGCACCGGCCGTTTTCTTCTTGTCGTTGCCTGTCATGTTGTCTCCTTGATGTTTTCCTGCGGGCCCTGCGCGAAGCGCTGTTTTACTGGTTCGTGATGTTGTTGTCGCGAATGACCTTGCCCCAGCGTTCGAAGTCCTGGCGCATGCGCTCGCCGGTCTGCGCGGGCGTGCGGTAGGCCGCGAAGGAGCCGACGCTTTCGAGCTTCTCCTGCACCTGCTTGTCGGCCAGTGCCGTCTTCAGTTCGGCGCTCATGCGGTCGATCACCTCCTTGGGTGTGCCGGCGGGGGCCAGCAGCCCGCCCCACGAGGTCGCGTCGAAGCCGGGGAAGCCCTGCTCGGCCACCGTCTTCATATCGGGCAGCAGGCTCACGCGCTGGCCGGAGCCCACCCCGATGGCGCGCAGCTTGCCCGCGCGGATGTGCGGCAGCACGCCCACGAGGTCCGAGAACATCGCGGGCACCTGGCCGCCGATCAGGTCGGTCACGGCCGGCGCACTGCCGCGGTAGGGCACGTGCTGCATATCGAACTTGCCGATGGTCTTCAACTGCTCGGTCGTCAGGTGGCCGAAGCTGCCGGCGCCGGCCGTCGTGTAGTTGAGCTTGCCGCCTTCGGCCTTGGCCTTGGCGATCAGGCCCTGCAGGCTGTTGACGTCGGGCAGCGACTTGGGGTTCACCACCAGCACGATCGGCAGGTCGTACACGCTGCCCACGGGCGTGAAGTTCTTGAAGATGTCGTAGCCGGTCGGGCCGTAGAGGTGCGAGGCCAGCAGCGTTGGCGTGGCCAGCATCACGAAGGTGTAGCCGTCCGGCGCGGCGCGTGCGGCAGCGGCGGCGCCCACGGTGCCCGAGGCACCGCTGCGGTTGTCGATCACGATGTTCTGCTTGAGTGCGACCGACATCTTCTGCGCCACGATGCGCGAGGCCACGTCGGTCGGACCGCCGGGCGGGAAGGGCACGATCAGCGTGATCGGCTTGGCGGGCCAGGCTTGCGCGAAGGCAACGCCGGTAACGAGGGGAAGGGCCAGGGCGATGAGTGCGCGGCGAAGGGGATTGCGGAGGGAGGCCATGGACTTCTACTACTTCAGGGGATCAGGAATGCACAGGCGTCTTCTTCAGACGACGCCACTTGTTTTCAGCGCGGCCAGCTTTTCATCCGACAGGCCGAGCAGGGACTGCAGCACGTCGTGCGTGCCTTCGCCCAGCGTGGGCGGCGCGCTGCGCACCGGCAGGCGCTCGCCGTCGAAACGGTAGGGCGACGCCAGCACGTTGACCGTGCCGGCCACCGGATGCGGCTGCGTGGTCACCAGGCCAGCGTCGGTCGCGCGCTTGGAGTTCAGCGCTTCGAGCAGGCCCAGCACCTCGCCGCAGGGAATGCCCGAGGTGGTGAGCTTGGCGAGCAGGTCAGCGCGCTGGCGCTTCGCCAGCTCGGCGTGCAGCTCAGGCAGCAGCACCGCGCGGTTCGCCGAACGCAGGATATTGGTCTTGAAGCGCTCGTCGGCCGCGAGGTCGGGCCGCTCGATCACATCCGTGCAGAAGCGCGCGAACTGCGCGTTGTTGCCCACCGTGATGACCAGCGGGCCGTCGGCCGCATCGAACACGCCGTAAGGCACGATCGACGGATGCGAGTTGCCGTAGCGCGGTGGGTCTTCGCCCATCAGCAGCGCTTCGAGGCCGTAGTAGGCGGTGATCATCAGGCCGCAGTCGAAGAGGGCCATCTCCACATGCCGGCCCTTGCCCGTCTTCTCGCGCTGGTAGAGCGCCGCGAGGATGGCCTGCGCCGAGTACATGCCGGTGAACAGGTCCACGGCCGCCACGCCGAACTTGAGCGGCGGCTGGTTAGCTTCGCCGTTGAGCGCCATCAGGCCGGCCTCGCCCTGCACAACCAAGTCGTAGCCGGGGCGCGCGGCTTCGGGGCCCGTGCGGTCATAGCCCGAGATCGAACAGTAGATGAGGCCGGGCTGCTCCTTGCTCAGCTGTTCATAGCCGAGGCCGAGCTTTTCGATACCGCCGAACTTGAAGTTCTGGATCACCACGTCGCATTGCTTCGCAAGATCGCGCGCGATCTGCTGGCCTTCGGGCGTCTGCAGGTCGAGCGTGACCGAGCGCTTGTTGCGGTTCACGCTGCTGAAGTAGGCGGTCTCGGTCTTGCCGACGCGCAGGCCCCAGTCGCGCGTGTCGTCGCCGCGGCCCGGGTGCTCCACCTTGATCACTTCGGCGCCCATGTCGGCCAGCACCATGCCGCACCAGGGGCCCGCGAGGATGCGGGACAGATCGAGGACGCGCACGCCGGCAAGCGGCAGCGAGGAATTCAGCAATGGCATGAAGGCAACTCCCTGGAAACGAGAAAGCCCCGCACGGCGTGCGAGGCATGAGGGCGGGTTCGTGCGCGCGGCATCAGGGCGCTTCCTGCTTCTTGTGACGCAGCGCGACGAAGTCGGCCTTGCGCTTGCCGAGGAAGGCGCCGATGCCTTCGGCCGCTTCGGTGTCGGCCTGCGCCTGGACCATGTACACGGCCTCGGCTTCGAGCTGTTCCTCGAGCGTGGCGCGGTGCGCCTGACGGCACAGTGTCTTGATACGCGCGCTCGCGCGCTGCGGGCCGTTGGCGACCTTGGCCGCGAGTGCGATGGCTTCGGCCAGGGCGGCGCCCTTGTCCGTCAGGCGGTTGACCGCGCCCAGTGCGTGCAGGCGCTCGGCGGGCATGCGGTCGCCGGTCAGGCACATCTCGGTGAGCACTTGGCGCGAGACGAACTCCGAGAGGAAGGCGGTCGCGCCACCGTCCGGCGTGAGGCCGACCTTGACGTAGGCGACGGTGTAGAAGGCATCGCGTGCCGACACGAGCATGTCGCAGGCCAGCGCCATCGAGAGGCCCGCACCTGCCGCGCCGCCTTCGACAGCCGCGATTACCGGCTTGCCGCAATCGCGGATCGCGCGGATCAGGTTGTGCAGACCTTCGAGCTTCTCGCGTCGCTCCGAGGCGGGCAGCTCGCGGCGCTTGGCCAGCAGGTTCAGGTCGCCGCCGGAACAGAAGAAATCGCCCGCGCCGGTAAAGACGATGGCGCCGACTTCGGGGTCGTTCACCGCATCGGTGAGCGCGGCCGAGAGCTCGGCGTACAGCGTCGGCGTGATTGCGTTGCGCGCGCCGGGGTTGCTGTTGGTCAGGATGCGGACGGCGCCGTGCTGGCTGATGAGAACGGTCTTGTCTCCGCTCATGCCACCAGCTCCTTGCCGAGTGCGATGTAGCGCTGCAAATGATGGTCTTCGTCGCCGAACTGGTGATCGATCATCACGAGCCGCTTGGCGTAATGCGGCAGCGGCAGCTCCCAGGTCATGCCGATGCCGCCATGCATCTGGATGCTTTCTTCCGCGACCAGCGCGCCGATGCGGCCGATGCTGAACTTGGCGGCCGACAGCGCGCGCTCGCGCGCCACGCGGTCCGTGCCGTCGATGGCAGCCGCGGCGTTGATGATGGCCGAGCGGGCCTGTTCGATTTCGAGCAGCAGGTCGGCCATGCGGTGCTGCAGCGCCTGGAAGCTGCCGATCAGGATGCCGAACTGCTTGCGCGTGCGCAGGTACTCCAGCGTCGCGGTCTTGGCGGCTTCCATCGCGCCCACGGCTTCGGCGCAGAGCGCGAGCACGCCGCGGCCGATGGCGCGTTCCAGCGTCGCGTAGCCCTGGCCTTCGGCACCGAGCTTCACGCGGTCGAACGTGAGTTCTGCCACGCGGCCACCGTCGATGGCGGGGCAGCCGCGCACCGTGAGGCCGGTGGTCTTCGCGGGCACGAGGAACAGCGAGATACCGGTTTCGTCGTCCACGTTGCCCGAGGTGCGGGCGGAGACGAGGAACAGGTCGGCCTGCTCGCCCTGCGGCACCACGGCCTTGGCGCCCTTCAGCACCCAGCCGTCGCCGCTGCGCTCGGCGCGGGTCGCGACGCGCGTGCGTTCGTAGTGCGTGTCAGCTTCATCGTGCGCGAAGGCTGCGACGGTGACGCCATTGATGATGTCGCCGAGCTTTTCCTTCTGCGCATCGCTGCCGGCGGCGACGAGTGCCTCGCCGACCATCACGGCGCCCAGCAGCGGCTCGACCACGAGGCCACGGCCCAGTGCCTCGAAGACCACGGCGATGTCGAAGCCGCCGCCGCCGCCGCCGAAGCCACCATCGGCTTCGCTGAACAGCGCGCCGATCACGCCCAGTTCGGCGAACTGCTGGAAGATCTCCTTGCTGAACCCGTGCTGCGATTTCGCGATGCGGTCACGCGCATCGAAGGCGTACTGCTCGGCGATGAAGCGGTTCAGGCTGTCGGCGAGCATGCGCCGGTCTTCGGTATGTTCGAAGTTCATTGCATGTCTCCTTTACAGCCCAAGGATCATCTTGGAGATGATGTTCTTCTGGATTTCATTGGAGCCGCCGAAGATCGACAGCTTGCGGTTGTTGAAGTAGCGCGCGGCTGCGGCCGATGCGTAAGCGGGGCCGAAGGTCTCGCCCTCGAAGCCGTCCTGCAGCGCCTCAGCGACAAAGGGCCGTCCGTAGACGCCCATCGCGCGGCGGGCCAGCGACGAAATCTCCTGGCGAATTTCCGTGCCGCGAATCTTCAGCATCGAGCTCTCCGCGCCCGGCACGCCGCCACCGGCCACGGCCGCGATCACGCGCAGGTTCGTCGTCTTCATGTTCTCGAGGTCGATTTCGACGCGCGCCATGCGTGCTGCGAAGGCCGCGTCTTCGCTCAGCGGCTTCCCGTTCTTTGATTGCTTCGCCGCGATGCCCTTGAGCTGCTCTAGCGCAGCCACTGAGAAGCCCACGCCCGCGATGTTCGTGCGCTCGTAGGTCAGCAGGTACTTGGCGCAGGTCCAGCCCTTGTTCTCTTCGCCCACGAGGTTCTCGGCCGGAACGCGCACGTCGGAGAAAAACACTTCGTTGACTTCATGCTCGCCGTCGAGCGTGATGATCGGCCGCACTTCGACGCCGGGCGAAGTCATGTCGATCAGGAGGAAGCTGATGCCTTCCTGCTTCTTCGCCTCGCGGTTCGTGCGCACCAGGCAGAAGATCATGTTGGCGTGCTGGCCCAGCGTGGTCCAGGTCTTCTGGCCGTTCACGATGTAGTGGTCACCCTGCGCGTCGATGCCGCGCACGGCCGAGGTCTTCACGGCAGCAAGGTCGGAGCCCGCGCCGGGTTCCGAGTAGCCCTGGCACCACCAGTCCGAGCCGTCCAGGATGCGCGGCAGCCAGCGCTGCTTCTGCGCCTCGTTGCCGTACTTGATCATCACCGGCCCCAGCATGTTCACGCCGAAGGGCACGATGCGCGGCGCGAAGGCCAGCGCGCACTCGTGTTCGAAGATGAACTTCTCCACCGCCGTCCAGCCCGGGCCGCCGTACTGCTCGGGCCAGTGGTTGGCGAGCCAGCCGCGCGCGTTGAGGATGGCGTGCCATTCCTGCATGTCGGCCTTGGTGAGGATCTTGCCGCCGCTGACCTTCGCCGAGAGGCGCAAGGGCAGCTTGTCGGCGAGGAAGGTGCGCACTTCCGCGCGGAGGGCTTCTTCTTCGGGGGTGAAGTTCAGGTCCATCGCAGGCTCCTCAATAGATTTCGAACAGACCCGCGGCGCCCATGCCACCGGCGATGCACATGGTCACGACCGCGTACTTCGCGCCGCGGCGCTTGCCTTCGATCAGCGCGTGGCCCGTGAGGCGCGCGCCGGTCATGCCGAACGGGTGACCGATGGAGATCGCGCCGCCGTTCACGTTCAGAAGCTCCAACGGAATGCCCAGCTTGTCCTGGCAGTAGATCGACTGCGAGGCGAAGGCTTCGTTGAGTTCCCACAGGCCGATGTCCTCGACCTTCAGGCCGTGGCGCGCGAGCAACTTGGGCACGGCGAACACGGGGCCGATGCCCATTTCGTCGGGCTCGCAGCCGGCCAGTGCGAGGCCACGGAAGGCGCCCAGCGGTTTGATGTTGGCGCGCTCGGCGTCCTTCGCTTCCATGAGCACGCAGGCCGAGGCTCCGTCCGAGAGCTGCGAGGCGTTGCCGGCGGTCACGCACTTGTCCTCGCCCATCACCGGCTTCAGCTTGGCAAGCGCTTCATAGGTGGTGCCGCGGCGGTTGCAGTTGTCTTCCGTGGCGGTGACTTCGCGGTAGGTGACTTCCTTCGTGTCCTTGTCGGTCACGGCCATCGTGGTGGTGCAGGGGACGATCTCGTCCTTGTAGCGTCCTGCTGTCTGCGCCTCTTCGGTCCTGCGCTGGCTCTCGGCGGAGAAGCGGTCCTGCGCCTCGCGGGTAATGCCGTAGCGCTTGGCCACGATGTCGGCGGTCTCGATCATCGCCATGTAGAGCGCGGGCTTGTGCTCGACGATCCACGGGTCCATGCCGCTGTCGCCGGCATCGGTCGCGCTGCGGCTACGGATCTGCGAGATGCTTTCCACGCCGCCCGCGATCATGGCCGGCGCGCCGTCCACCACGATGCGGCCCGCGGCCATCGCGATCGCCTGCAGGCCCGAGGCGCAGAAGCGGTTGACCGTGGTGCCGGCGATCGAGATCGGCAGGCCCGCGCGGATGACCGCCTGGCGCCCGACGTTGCGGCCGGTCGTTCCTTCGGGATATCCGCAGCCGAGGATCGCATCCTCGATCAGCGCAGGGTCCAGGCCCGAGCGCTCGACGGCCGCCTTCACTGCGAAAGCCGCCAGCGTGGGGCCCGGGGTGATGTTGAATTCGCCGCGGTGCGCCTTGGTGAGCGGGGTGCGGGCGGTGGAAACGATGACGGCTTCACGCATGAGGTATCTCCTTATTCGGATTGATTGAGGCTAGAGAAATCGGCGCCGCGTTCGACCAGCTCGACCAGCAGCGGCGAAGGCTTCCAGAAGATCGGGTCTTCCTTGGCGAACTCGCGGATGTCGGCCAGCACCTTCGGCAGGCCCACGGTGTCGGCGTACTTCATCGGCCCGCCGCGGTGGCGCGGGAAGCCGTAGCCGTAGAGGAAGGTCACGTCCACGTCGAGCGGGCGCAGCGCGATGCGCTGGAGCACGACGTTGGCGCCTTCGTTGACCATCGCGGCCATGTAGCGGCGAATGATCTCTTCATTGGTGAAGCTGCGCCGCGCGATGCCCGCGCGCTCGCGCTCGGCGTCGATGATGGCGAGCACCGCCGGGTCGGGCGAGCCGGTGCGCGCGCCTTCGGGGTACAGGTAGTAGCCGCGCTGCGTCTTCTGGCCGAACCAGCCACGCTCGCAGATGCGGTCGGCGATCTGCACGTAGCGCGCCTGCGGGTCGCGCGTGGCGGCCTTGCGCTTGCGCGTGGCCCAGCCGATGTCGCCGCCCGCGAGGTCCGACACCTGGAACGGGCCCATCGGGTAGCCGAAGTCGCGCACGGCTTCGTCGATCTGGTAGGGCGATGCGCCATCTTCCATCATGTGGTCGGCGGCCTGGCGGTACACCGCGAGGATGCGGTTGCCGATGAAACCGTCGCACACGCCGGCGCGCACTGGCACCTTCTTCAATTTCTTCGCGAGCTCGAAGCCGGTCGCGACCACGTCGGCGCTGACCTTGGCGGGCACCACGATCTCGAGCAGCTTCATGATGTTGGCCGGCGAGAAGAAGTGCAGGCCCACCACGTCCTGCGGGCGCCGGATGCTGGCGGCGATCTCGTCGATGTCGAGGTACGAGGTGTTGGTGGCGAGCACGGCGCCGGGCTTGCAGACGCGGTCGAGTTCGGCGAACACGGCCTTCTTCACGCCCATTTCCTCGAACACCGCTTCGACCACGATGTCGACCTGCGCGAGTGCGTCGTACGACGTGGAGCCCGAGAAGCGCGCCATGACGGCGGCCTTGGCCTCGGGCGTCATGCGGCCCTTCTGGATGAGCCCGTCGTACACCTTCTCGACATGCTGGCGGCCGCGCGCGAGGCTGGGCTCGTCGCGTTCGATCATGGTCACGGGCATGCCCGCATCGAGCATCGCCACCGCGATGCCCGCGCTCATGGTGCCGCCGCCAATGATGCCGGCCGAGTCGAGTGCGCGTGGCTTGGCGGATCGGGTCTCGGGCGCCTTCAGCACTTCACGTTCGGCGAAGAAGGCGTGAATCAGGCCGGCGCGCTGCGGGCTGTCGATGCACTGCATGAACAGCTTGCGTTCGAGCGCCATGCCTTCGTCGAAGGGCAGCGTGAGCGCGCCTTCGACGGCTTCGATGATCTTCATCGGCGAGAACAGGCCGCGGCTCTTCTTGGCGGTGTCGGCACGCGCGGCGTCGAGTGCGGCGCGGCTGGCTTCCACATCGGCCAGCGCGGTGGCTTCGCGCGTGCGGCGCACCGGAGCCTTGGTGGCGATCAGTTCCTTTGCGTAGGCGATGCCTTCTGCGAGCGCGTCGGCATCGCTGCCGAGGCGGTCCACCAGGCCCAGCGAGAGGGCTTCCTTCGCGCCCGCATGGCGGCCGCTCAGCATCAGTTCGAGCGCGGGCTTCACACCGATCAGGCGCGGCGCACGCTGCGTGCCACCCGAGCCCGGCAGCAGGCCGAGCGCCACTTCGGGCAGGCCCAGCTTGGCCGTGGGCGAGGCGAGGCGGTAGTGCGCCGACAGCGCCACTTCGAGCCCACCGCCCAACGCGGCGCCGTGGATCGCGGCGATCACCGGCTTCGTGTAGTCCTCGATGCGGATGCACACCTCGGGCAGCGACGGTGGCTGCGGCGTCTTGCCGAACTCGCGGATGTCCGCGCCGGCGATGAAGTTGCGGCCCGCGCCGACGATCAGCACCGCCGCGGCGCCGCTGTCGGCCTCGGCTGCCTCGATGGCGGCCACGAGGCCGCGGCGCACATCTACGCCCAGGGCGTTGACGGGCGGGTTGTCGATGGTCACCACGAACACGTCGCCTTGACGCTCGAAGGTGACGGGACCGGAAGACGTGGAAGGGCTGGGCGTTGTGGTGGCCATGTGCTTGTCTCTTGCGTTGGCGGGCCCTGCAAACGCGAGGGGCCCGAGGCTCTGGGGGTGAACTCAGCATTCTTGGCCTGCGCCGCGGCTTTGACAATTGCATAGACGGTTGACAGACTGTCAAAGAATTTTTGACACAATCGGCCCATGGACCTCCAATCGCTGACCCTGCTGGTGGAAATCCTTGACGCCGGCAACCTGAGCGCCGCGGCCCGCCGGCTCAAGATGAGCCGCGCCAACGTCAGCTACCACCTGAACCAGCTGGAACGCTCGGTCGGCGCGCAGCTCGTGCGGCGCACCACCCGGCGCGCCGAGGCGACCGAGATCGGCCTGCGGCTGTACCAGCACGGCGTGGCCATCCAGACCGAGCTGCTGGCCGCGCGCGAGTCGGTCACCACCCTGGGCGAGGGCCTGCAGGGCCGCGTGCGGCTGAGCGTGCCCAGCGGCTACGGGCAGCTGGTGATGGCCGACTGGCTGATCGACTTCAAGCGGCAGTACCCGGGCATCGTGCTCGACGTGGTGTTCGAGAACCGCATCGAGGACCTGCTGCGCGACGAGGTCGACATCGCGGTCCGTGTGATCCCCGAGCCGCCGCAGAACCTGGTGGCGCGCGACCAGGGGCCGGTGCGCTACGTGGCCTGTGCCTCGCGCGACTGTATGCACAGAAGCACCCGCTGCCCGTGCAACTCGACGAACTGCAGGGCGCGCCGGTGGTCACGGCCGCCGTCATCGGCCGGCAGCTGCGCGTGTCGGCCTACCAGGGCGAGACGCGGCGCGAGGTGATCCTCGAGCCGACGCTGATCTCAGAAAACTTCCTGTTCCTGCGCCAGGCCATCCTGGCGGGCCTGGGCATCGGCCTCGTGCCCGACTACGTGGTGCAGGACGACGTGCGCAAGGGCGACGTGGTGACCACGCTCGACGACTGGCGCCTCAGCATCTTCGGCACGCAGATGTTCATGCTCTACATGCCGAACCGGCAGCACACGCGGGCGATCCGGACCTTCATCGATTTCATCCTGGAGCGCGTGCGGGCGCCGGCAAGCGATCAGTCGCAGCGGTAGACGACTTCCCCGACCGGGACTTCCGTGGCGGGGATTTCCGACCCTGCGGCGCTCAGGTAGCGCATCGGTGCACCGAAGTTGCGGCAGTATTTTTCCGCATCCTGGGCGGAAGGCGACTTGAACACGCCGTCCCCGAGTCACGTGACACGGGGGGCAGGTCCCGACACGCACCCTGCGACGAAGGCAGCCGAGACAAGAACGGAAAGGGGAATGAATCGGCGCATCGGGGAGTGCATTGCTGCGAACTGGAAAGAGGAACCCGCGACTGTAGCCGTCCCGGGCCCCTGGTTGGTCTTCAACGGCTGTAGAGCCCGACCACGCTCTGCCCGCCCAGCGCATGGCCCTTGAGCGCGGCGAGCAGGGCATCGCGCGTCAGGGCGGCCGGCAGTGCGTCCGGTGCCAGATCGGATGCGACCACGGTCAGCACGTAGTGATGCGGGTGGTCGCCGACCGGCGGGCACATGCCGCGGTACGCGATGGCCCCCGCCACGTTCGTCCCCACAGTGAAGCCGCCCGTCTCGCCCGCCTTGAGCTGGCCGCGCTCGGCCGCGATGTTGTAGGCCACCCAATGCGAGACGCCGAGGCCGGCCGCGCCGTCCGGGTCCCACAGCAGCACGGCGACCGATTTCGCCTTGGCGGGCAACTGGGTCCAGGCCACCGGCATGGAGACGTTCTTGCCGCCGCAGTCGCCGACGCCGGCGTGCTCGGCCGGAATGGTGGTGTTGTCGGCAAAGGCGCTGGACGTGACTTTCAGGCCCGTCGGCGCCTTGCCGCCGGTGACGGGTGACATGGCGGTGCAGCCCGCCATCAGGCTTGCAAAGGCGACCGCCGGGATCGACAGGGTGGGGAGGCGAAGGGTGCGCATTTTTTCTCCAGGAGGGGTGGTGTTCAGTTCATTCAGGGGGCGGGGATCGGGGCATCGACAAGCCACACGCTGCCGTCCGTTTCCTCGCGGACCGCCAGCGGCGTCAATCGCGCGCCGCGGCAGGGGCCGCCGACGCACTTGCCGGTGTGGGGTTCGAAGATGGCGCCGTGGCGCGCGCACATCAGGAAGCAGCCCGAACTCTCGAGGACCTGCCCTTCGAAATCGAGCGGGCCGCCGGCATGGGGGCATTGGTTCAGGTAACTGTAGACGCCACCGTTCCAGCGGACTGCGAAGGCCGGTGCGCCGTCGGGTACTATGAACTTGGCGGCCAGGCCACCTTCGGCAAGGCTGGTGGAAATCAGGCGATGCTCGGTGCTCTCGCGTGTCATGGGTTGCGTCATCGGTGGTGGAGCGTAGCCAAGGTTCGCGCGCTCCGCAACGCGGTATCGCCGCGCCGGATGACCATCGGCATGTTTTCTGCTGTACTCGCCGCATGAAGAACGATGCCGCTCCCCATGCCCTTGTGCCGCAACCGCTGACCCCGCAAGCCTTTGCGCCCTATGGCGCGGTGCTGGGCGCGCCTGAAGGTGCAGGCCGCCTGATCAACGGCGGCAATGCCGAGCGCTTCGACCTCGTCGACGACCTGCAGCTCGGTGCACAGGGCGGTCGGCCGATGCTCGCGTTGTTCCGTGCGCAGGCCCGGCGCTTTCCGCACGAGGTCACCGAGATGGAACGGCATGCGCTCGGCAGCCAGACCTTCGTACCTCTCGGTGAGCGACGCTTCGTGATCGTGGTCGCGCCCGCCGGCGAGGCGCCCACCGCGGCCGGCATGCTTGAAGCCTTTGTCACTGACGGCCATCAGGGCGTGGTGCTCGCGCCCGGCACCTGGCATCACGCGCTGCTCGCGGTCGATGCGGGGGACTTCGTGGTGATCGAGCGCACGGCGGCTGCAGTTGATTGCGATGTCTGCTGGCTGCAGGAGCCTGCCCGCATCGAGGCCGCTGCTCCGGTTTGATCAGACCGGACGCAATTGGTCCGCGAGTGAGCGCGTTTTCTCGGTGACGGTGCTGCCGGTGTGAAGCGTGGTCTTGCGCTCGATCAGCATCAGATGGCATTCCTCTTCGGCGACCGGGTTGTGCCGCACGCCCTTGGGCACGACGAACATCTCGCCTTCGCCGAGCTCGACGGGGCCGGCTTCCATCTCGATGCGAAGTCGGCCCTTGAGCACCATGAACAGCTCGTCCTCGTCGTCATGGCTGTGCCATGCGAGCGAGCCATGGACCTTGGCGACCTTGATGTAGGCGTCATCGACTTCCGCGACGACGCGCGGCGACCAGAACTCGGTGAGCGAGGCGGCGATTTCCCTGGGGGTGCTGACCTGGTTGACGTTCGACATGGGATTCCTGTGGCTGTTTGCGTTGTGAGGTACGCGGGGTTGGCTGTGTGACCGTTTCCCGAAAAGGTTGTGCCGTGATCTGGAATTCGTCTTCGCAGAAGATAACCCCAGGCTTCGGCGCCTGCCATGATCGAGTCCTGATGACCCGAGAAGACCCGCGCTGGGACGCATACCTCCACGAACGACATTCGCGCGACGAACTGCGCGGCTGGGCGCGCAGCCTCGTGTACTTCCGCTTTTGCCGGGCCTTCGGCGGCCATGCCAACGACGGCGATTGCCTGCGCGTGGCGTTGGCCGTGCCATCGGAGCAGGACCTGTTCGACGTGGCCGCGCAGTTGGGCATTGCACTCGAACACCTGCCGCACGCTAACCCTGAGCCGGTGGTGGGCGTGAGCTACACGAGCGCCGAGTTCGCGAAGTTCATTCCTTCGATCCCGAGCTACCACCCGCCGATCCGGCAGCCCGGCCAGGTGCGCATCGCCGGTGCGATGGTTTTCGCATGGGTTCGTGCCGGGCGGCTGGATCTCTCTATGTCCGACGACGACGAGCCCTATGAAGTGACGGCGCGCACCGTGCACGACG
>CAMATD010000160.1 GCA_945860785.1 Variovorax sp. YR752
GAAGCCATTGGCAAGCACGTCGACTTCGTCCAGGACAACCATTCGCGCTCGACCAGGGGCGTGCTGCGCGGGCTGCACTACCAGGTCCAGCAACCTCAGGCAAAACTCGTGCGCGTGGTCAGCGGTGCCGTGTTCGACGTGGCGGTCGACATTCGCCGCTCATCGCCGAGCTTTGGTCGGTGGGTGGGCGTTGAACTCACTGAAGACAACCACAAGCAACTGTGGGTGCCCGAGGGCTTCGCGCACGGTTTCATGGTGTTGAGCAAATCGGCTGATTTTTTATATAAAACGACCGATTTTTATGCGCCGACGCATGAGCGCTGCATCCTGTGGAGCGATCCAGAGTTGGCAATTAATTGGCCTTTGGATTGCGCTGAGCCCCAGTTGTCCGCCAAAGATCTTGCGGGTGCGTCGTTCCGCGAAGCTCGGGTGTTTGATTGAAAACGGAGTTCTACCCGGACAATTAACGCGGGGTGATGGTAATTTCTTTAAAGCCCAGGCCAATCACGCGTGAGTCTTCATAGCGACGTAGACTTTTCGGTGAAACAGCATGCGGCACTTTTATTGAAATTGTGTCGGTAGGGTGTTCCAGTTCGAACTCTAATGTGGCGTTTTCGAGGTTGGCTTGGGCAGTGAACGGTTTCTGAATCGAGCCAACCCTCAGCAGCACAGGTTCTCCAATGTTAGGGCCAAAGGCCATTACATTAAGCGTTATTGAGAACTTTTGCGGAAGTTCACGTTTGAAGCGCAGCTTGATTGAGTCGCCACGCGACCATCTGCCCCAGCGCTCGGGCAATTGCAGCCCTTCTGCTTCGCGAACTTGAGTTGCCAGTGCGCGACGAAAGTCAATTTGCCATGGAGAGACTTCGCCTGTGATCACTTTTCCATTTTCAACAGAAAGTGCGAATTTTTTCAACAATGAGCGCGCGGCAGCAGAAAGCTCTTCCAGTGGTCGAGAAGGTATTTCGGTTGTTGAGTAAAATGCAATCTGACCTGAACTGTTGAGTAAGGGTTGAGAGTGGATAATTTTGCGAATTTGCTCTTCGATGGCGAGACCGTTGTCCGCGTAGCCGCCGCGATTCAAATATAGTCCGGCAAATCCAAGGTAGCGGACGACTTCGAGTTGCACTTCGATGGATTCCTGTGACAGTGCGTAGAAGAATGCATCGCCCTCGCGGTCAGCAATCGTGCCAAAGCTCCAGTGGAGGTTTTTGCTGTGCAGATAAGGTTTGGCCAGATCGTAATCGGTGAGCTTTTCCAAAGGCCCTGATTCTGGAAAGCGCATGTACGGCAATTGGTAGATTGCCGCGTCTGGTGTGGTGGCACCTTCAATCTGCGCCACGTATGTCTTGTCGCTGAGATAGGATTGCTGCTCATTTCGCAAGTAAGACTTGGCAGTGGGAGAGGTTTGGTCCCAAAGTCCCAAAACGATCAGCGCTGCTGACAACAAAATTGCCACATTGGTAGACCATTTCCGTAGGTAGTCAAGAGCGTATGCAATGACGGAAATACTCAAGAATGCAATGTAGATGCTGATTCGGCTCCAAGCTCGAATTAGATCGGAAGCAAATTGCGCAAAGAGAGCAGAGAAACCGCCAATCGTTGCGATCAATACAAGCGAGGTGGTTAGGAATGCATATAGGCGAAGCGTGGGAAATCTGGCGTTCAAGTCGCGCGAGCTTGATAAGGAAATCCCTAGGAGCAGCAGAAATCCGATACTTGCGACGATGCCGAGCGAAGAAACTGAATTTTCGTTGACCAGCGGGAAAGTATTGCTGTAGTGCGTTGTAATTTCGCGCAAATAACTTGAACGATGCGCCCGCTGCGGCAGCAGCAGCTGAGCTATCTTCAGGCCATACAACTCGGATTCGGATGGCGTGCGCGTGGCGACAGCATCGTTTCTGCCATGTTCGATATAGAAGGCAAGATTGGGGGCAAGATTTGCGAATACCGCCCCAGCGACGATGGCTCCGGTGATTGCCGCGTGTTGCAGCGGGCGAATGCTATGGAGTTTGAGGGAGTCGAAGATGGCTGAAAGACCAATAACAATGCAACCAAAAAATGCGTAATACACGCCCAGCGACGAAATCAATAACAAGGTCAACGCATGGCCAAGGCGTCGAGCGGTAAACCATTTGCCTTGCCATACGGCGGTCGTTGCCTGGCTGATCCGAGTTCCATACCAAATGAAAATCGGGATGCTGAAGTACCACGTATAGTAAAGATGCCCTAGTCGGAGAAAATGAAATGGAGCAAATGCGAAGAGTGTCGCCGCTACCAAAGAGAAGAGCCGCGTGATCGACTGGGTTCGCAGGACCCAGTACACCGAAACGGCAGCTGCCGGAAATCCAATGAGATAATAAAAATTAAGGCTGAATGCGCTGCTTCCGCTGATGTTCCGAAAAAACCAGAGCGCCGCCAGGCTCAGGCCATCCGAACCAGGAAAATCATAGAACAGTGAACCGAAGGGAAACCGGTTGCCGTATTGTAGAAATAGCCATTTCCATCGCCTAATCGATTTATCAGCAGTAAATGCAGAATCGCATCGCCATCGTATGCGAGCGGCACTCTCCATTTGATCGCTGTACCACCGATCAGCAGCCACGCTGTCAATGTCACGCAGACGGCCAAAGCTGCAGAGACGATGAGATCTGTGCGCCTGCGTTGCACGTTACTCTCGGCGATCGTCAGCATTTGGTCGGCTCTTCCAAATTGATTTGCTCACGCTCGACCACCAAAGGCCGTTTCATGACCTGCGTCAAGATGGCGCCCACGTATTCGCCGAGCAGACCGATAAAAAATAACTGCACGGATGCAAAAAAGAAAAGCCCGAAGAGGATGGGTGCGGTTCCAGCGGCAAAGGTGTTCCAGAACACGAGCTTCAGCAGCAAATAGACGAGCGAGATCGTCAGGCTCAGGCCCGACAAGAAGAACCCGGCGATGGTTGCAATACGCAGCGGCACGCGCGAATGCGACGTGATGCCCAGCATGGCCATGTCGTACAGGCTGTAGAAGTTATTCTTCGTGATGCCACGTTTGCGTAAGGGCTGGTTGTCGGGAAGCTTGATCGGCTCGAACCCAACTTCCGAAACCAGGCCGCGCAAATACGGATAGGGATCGTCGATCTTTCGCAGGACTTCAAGGACCCGGCGGTCATAAAGACCAAAGCCGGTGAAATTCTGGATCAGTTTGACATCTGCGATGCGCGTAATAAACCGGTAGTAGGCCCTGCGTATCGCAAACATCCGCCCCGATTCGTCTGCGCTGGGTTTGACGCCAACCACCAGCTTCGCACCCTCCTTCCAGTGCCGCACGAATTCGCGCATCAACTCCGGTGGATCCTGCAGGTCGGCGACCAGCACAATAGCCGCATCGCCTTCTGCCTGCAACAGGCCGTGATAGGGAGACCGGATATGGCCGAAATTGCGTGCATTCAAAATGACTTGCACGTTGGGATCTTCCGACGCCATGCGGCGAAGGATGTCAGGCGTCTTGTCGCTCGAAAAATTGTCGATGAACAGATGCTTGTAACTGACGTCTTCGATGGATTCGAAGACCGCGCGCGCCTGCCGATAGACCTCTTCGACGTTGTCCTCTTCGTTGTAGCAGGGCGTGACGACGGTGATGTGTTTCATGGTGCTGTGAAGACGAAGCGCCGTTGGAGAACGAAGGCGACAAGGGCCAAGGGAAGAATGACGAGCCCATTGGCGAGATAGACGTTGGCGCCGGTGCGCAGCAGCACGGCGACCCCACCAACGTTCAAGCCGTAGATCACGACATAGACAGCGACGAAGCGCAAGAGCCGCGACAGCGGAGCGCCCCCGAAGACAAGCCGGCCGGTGCTCTGGAAATTGAAAGCGATGCTAAGGAGCGTCGCCAAGGCAATCGCTGCGGGGATACAGCAGGCCCATCCACGTGAACAGCGCGAACAGGCAGTAGCCCACTGCCGTATTCAGCGCTCCTACCAGCAGAAAGCGCAGCAGTTGAAGGCGCAGCACGTCAGTCTGATTTCCAGCGCGACGCGAAGGGCTGCAACCTGTCTCGCACGGTTGCGATATCCAGGCCGTGCTCGCGCATCGCGTGCGCGTGGCTGCCAGCCGTGTGCGAGAAGCGCTCTCCGATACCGATGCGCAACACGGGAACAGGCGCTTCCTCGGCCATTGCTTCCAGCAGCGCACCGCCGAGGCCGCCTGCAACGGAGTGCTCTTCCAGCGTCACGATGGCTTTGGCCTCGGCCGCAATTCTGCGAACCTGCAAGGTGTCCAGGGGCTTGATCCATGGTGCGCTCCAGACGGAAGCGTCGAGTTCCTGTGCCAGCGTGCACGCGGTGTTGACCATCGATCCTGTTGCCACGAGTGCGACAGGGTGCGTGCCGGTGCGCACCTTCACGAGCGCTCCGCGATCGAGCTGAGGCAGCGTTTTGTGCACGGCACCAACGTCGGCTTTGCCCATGCGCATGTAAACAGGGCTGGCCAGTGCCAGCGCGCTGGACATGCAGGCTGTCAGCTCATGCGCGTCGCAGGGCGACATGATGTCGATCTGCGGCACGGCGCGAAGACAGGCGATGTCCTCGAAACTTTGATGGCTGGTCCCGAGCGTGCTGTAGACGAGGCCCGCGCCGTCGCCGGTGAAGATCACCGGCAGGTTTTCATAGCAGACGTCGATCTTGATATGTTCGAGTACGCGCACGGGCACGAAGGCACTCAATCCGTAGACGATGGGGCGGACGCCCGCCTTGGCCATGCCTGCGGCGACACCCACCATGTTCTGCATCGGCGATGCCGGCATTGATGTATTGCGAGGGGCACTGCCGGCGGAATTCGTCGAAGAGGGCATAGCCGTGATCGCCCGTCAGCAACACGACGCGCTCGTCGTTTTTTGCAGCTGCGACCAGCGCGCTGGAAAAAGCGGCTCTCATGCCTTGCTCCCTCCGAGTTCCTGCATCGCCTGTGCGCGCAGTTCGGGCGTCAGCCGCGAGTAGTGCCAAGCATTGACGTTCTCCATGAAAGACACGCCCTTTCCTTTGACGGTGCGTGCAATCAACGCCTTGGGCCGGCCGTTCTTCATTGCGTTGAGCTTTTCGATGGTGGATGAAATCGCGGCCATGTCGTGACCGTCGATGCTGAGGGTGTCGAAGTCGAACGCCGAAAACTTCGCGTCGAGGTCGCCGAGCTTCATGACTTCGTCGGTCGGCCCCATTGCCTGGAAACCGTTCTTGTCGACGATCACCATGAGGTTGTCGAGCTTGGCGTGGGCGGCGAAGAGCATGGCTTCCCAGATTCCGCCCTCGTTCATTTCACCGTCGCCCACGATCGCGTAGCAGCGCTGGCCCGTATTGCGGCGCGCGGCAGCGAGCGCCAAGTCGACGCCCACGGACAAGCCGTGTCCCAGCGTCCCGGAGGTAACTTCGCAACCCGGGACATGCGCATCGGACAGTCCCTTGAGTCGCGAGCCGTCATGAAAGTATTCGTCGATGTCCTGGCGATTCAGCCAGCCCAGCTCACCCAGGGGGTCTGTCGTTTCGCCGCGGCCGCTGGCGCGCGCAGGCTGCTGCATATCAGCTCCGCGCCGTGTATCCACCGCCAGACGGGCCCACACCGCTGCCAGAAGACCGAGGCTGGGAGGAAGATCTTGGATCTTCCAACGTTTACGCTCGCGCCAAGCGACGGTCCGAAGCCGTCGTGAACGAAGGCGGCTGACCATTCGAAACCGTGATCACGCGATGCTTCGCATTTTCCGGTCCGTACCTGCTTCCCTCCAGCGGCGTCGCTTTGGCTGGCTTCATGGAGCGAGCCATCGAGGGGCAGCCTCTCGTCATCCAGGGTACCGGAAAGGCTGTGCGCACCTACCAGTACGCAGCCGACATGGCGCGCTGGTTGCTGATCTGTCTTGTGCACGGAACGAAGGGCAGCAGCTACAACGTTGGCAGCGACGAGCCTGTCACCATTCTTGAACTCGCGCGCACGGTCGGTCGCCTCGCCGGCAACGTGGAGGTCCGCGTCGAAGGTCGTGCCGCCGAGAGCCTGGCAGGCGCGTTCTACATACCCGATACGCAGCGCGCGCAAAGTGAATTGGGCCTGCGCAACAGCGTCGGCCTTGAAGACGGAGTGCAACGTATGCTCCAGTGGCGCCGCAGCAAGGCCGCCACTTCATTGACATCACACGAATGAACCCAAGCTTCGAACCCTCCGTATTGCGCAGAACCGTGGTCGAGATGGCGTGCGCGGGCAACGCGGTGCATCTGGGCTGTGCCTGCTCGATCACAGAACTGCTGTCCTGCCTGTACGCATCCCACCTGCGTTACGACGAAAGCGATCCAGACAGCGCCTCGCGCGACTACCTGGTCTTGAGCAAGGGGCATGGCGTCATGGCGCAGTACGCCTGCCTCTATGAGTGCGGTCGCCACCGTTTCGAGGTTCGCAAGGCTGTCATGAAGCGTCGCCACCGGCAGCGCGGCATGAATGACAGATGTGTAGGGCCGAGTGGGTTGAGGCAAATCAAGGATGTCGCCGCGCACCAGTTCAACGGCGCTCGCCTGTGCCAGATGTGGACTGGCAACCGCAAACGCGTCGGGCGAGCGGGTCAAGACAGAAATGCCCATCCCAAGGCCCAGCGAGCGGTCGGCATGCAGCAAAGCCTCGAGCAGCCACTTGCCGACGAAACCAGTGCCACCGGTGATGAACACGGACTGCCGCCTCAACGCCTCCCAAATGTCGGGCGTGGTCAGGCGCAGGATCTCGTCGAGATCCTGCGCGCGACAGGCGGCAGCCCATCAGTCAAATCGCAGGCCCAGATAGGTTTCGATGCTTTCCACCACGTGGTCGAGCATCGATTCCGACAAGCCCGGATACACGCCGACCCAGAAGGTGTCGTTCATGATTCGGTCGGTGTTGGTGAGTTCGCCGACGACCCGGTAGTTGCGACCGATCATGTAAGGCTGGCGCAGCAGATTGCCCGCGAAGAGCAGACGCGTGCCGACCTTCTGCTGGTCGAGGTAGGTCAGCAAGTCGACACGGCGGGTGTTTGCCGCTTCGCGCAGCGTGATCGGGAAGCCGAACCAGGAAGGGTCGGAGCCGGGAGTGGCTTCCGGCAGGATCAGGAACTCCTCGCAGCTGCGCAGGCGGTCCTTCAGGTAGTTGAAGTTCTTCTTGCGGGCGTCCACGAAACCATCCAGACGGTCGAGCTGCGCGAGCGCACACGCTGCCTGCATGTCGGTGATCTTGAGGTTGTAGCCGAGGTGCGAGTAGGTGTACTTGTGGTCGTAGCCTTCTGGCAGGTCGCCCAGCTTCCAGCAGAAGCGCTTGCCGCAGGTGTTGTCCTTGCCGGGAGGGCAATAGCAATCGCGACCCCAGTCGCGGATCGATTCGGCGATCAAACGAAGCTCGTCGCTGTTGGTGAACACTGCGCCGCCTTCGCCCATCGTGATGTGGTGGGCGGGGTAGAAGCTCAGCGTACCGATGTCACCGAAAGTGCCAACGAGTTGGCACTCGTAGCGCGAGCCCAATGCGTCACAGCAGTCCTCGACCAGCCAGAGGTTGTGCTTCTTGCACACGGCCTTGACGACGGCGAGGTTGTAAGGGTTGCCCAGCGTGTGAGCCAGCATGATTGCCTTGGTCCGCGGGCCGATGGCGGCCTCGAGAAGGTCGGCGTTGATGTTGTACGTCGGGATGTCGACGTCGACAAACACAGGCACCGCGCCGCATTGGAGGATTGGATTAACGGTGGTGGGAAAGCCCGCCGCCACACCGATCACTTCATCACCCGGAAGAATGGCTCGGTCGCCGAGTTTGGGCGAGGTCAACGTCGAAAACGCGACCAGGTTGGCCGAGGAACCGGAGTTCACCGTCAGCAAATGCTTGACGCCGAGGAACCCTGCAAGCCGGCTTTCGAACAGCGTATTGAAGCGCCCCGTCGTAAGCCATGCATCCAGCGAGGCCTCGACCATGAGCTGCATTTCAGGCGTACCGACGACCTTGCCTGAAGGCGGTATCAACGACTCGCCGGGAACGAACGCGGGCGTGCTCGACAGCGCACCGTATTCCGCGACCATCGCCAGGATTTTCTTGCGCAGTTCGTTCTGCTTGAATGAGATTTCAGTCATCTTGTGGGGTGCTTTCAAATTGTTTGATTTGCGAGAGCGTGATGCTCGACATGTCCTCGCCCTTGTGCCATGCCAGCTGCCATTCGACGATCGCGTCGAGCGCCTGCTCGAGATTCCAGCGCGGGACCCAACCCAGTACTTGCCGCGCCCTCGAGCAATCCAGTTTGAGCCAACTTGCTTCATAAGGATGGTCTGTCGCTGGGTCGGTGTGCCACGTTGCACCGTCGCCCCAGACATGAATCAGCCGATCGGCGATCCATGACACAGGGCGAGCATCGGAGTCGGCCGGCCCGAAGTTCCAGGGCTGAGCCCACGCGGGACCTTCGGCATACAGCTTCCGCGCAAGCATGAGGTACCCCTGCAACGGTTCGAGAACGTGCTGCCAGGGGCGCACCGAATGCGGGTTGCGGATGAGCGCGCTCTGCCCTGCGCCGCAGGCTCGCAGCAGGTCGGGGACGAGCCGGTCTTCCGACCAGTCGCCGCCGCCGATCACGTTGCCAGCGCGAGCGGTTGCCACCGCCACGCCGTGTTTGGCGTAGGTGGACTCATTGAAAAACGAATTCCGGTAGGCTGCGGCGACAAGTTCCGTGCAGCCTTTGCTGTTGCTGTAGGGGTCGTAGCCGCCCATGGGGTCCGATTCGCGATAGCCCCACGCCCACTCTTTGTTCTCATAGGATTTGTCGCTCGTGACAACCACCACGGACCGCACGGTGTCGCATGTGCGAACGGCCTCCAGCAGGTGAACCGTGCCCATCACGTTGGTGGCGTAGGTCTCAACCGGCTCGACGTAGGAGCGCCTCACCAGTGGCTGGGCCGCGAGGTGAAACACGATCTCCGCGCGCGATTCCCGCAGCGCGCTGCGCAGCGATTCAAGATCCCGAACGTCGCCGATCACCGATGCGGCGCTGCTTTTGGCCGCTGCGAGCGCATGAAGACTGGGCGTCGTCGAAGGCTCCAGTGCATAGCCGGTTACGGCGGCGCCGAGTCGCTGCAGCCATAGCGATAGCCAACTGCCCTTGAAGCCGGTGTGTCCGGTGACAAATACGCGCTTGCCAGTCCAGAAAGTCGAGTCCATTACCAGACCTTCCAGGGCGCCTTGCCGCTTTGCCACAACTCTTCAAGATGAACCTTGTCCCTCAGCGTGTCCATGGGTTGCCAGAAACCCTTGTGCTCGAACGCGCCGAGCTGCTGATTTTGAGCCAGTCGCTCCAGCGGTTCGCGTTCCCACACTGTGCCGTCTCCATCAAGAAGCTCGAGCACCTTGGGTGAAAGAACGAAGAAACCACCGTTGATGAGGCCCCCGTCGCCCTTGGGTTTTTCCTTGAAAGCCATGACCTTGTGATCGCGCAGGTCGAGTGCGCCGAAGCGACCTGGCGGCGCGGTCGCGGTCAACGTGGCCTGCAGCCCGTTGGTGCGATGAAACTCGATGAGCCTGGTGATGTCGATGTCGCCGACGCCGTACGTGAAGCAAAAAGCTTCTTCGTCCTGGATGTGTTCGGCGACTCGTTTCAGGCGTCCGCCCGTCATCGTTTCCTCGCCGGTGTCGACCAGGGTGATGCGCCACGGTTCTGCATAGCGCTGGTGCACCTCCATGCGGTTGTGCTCCATATCAAAGGTCACGTCCGACATGTGAAGGAAGTAGTTCGCAAAGTACTCCTTGATGACGTAGCCCTTGTAGCCACAGCAGATGATGAAGTCGCGTATTCCGTGAGCGGAATAGATCTTCATGATGTGCCACAGGATCGGCTTGCCCCCAATCTCGATCATGGGCTTTGGCTTCAGGTGGGTTTCCTCGGAAATCCGAGTGCCTAGCCCTCCGGCGAGGAGGACCGTTTTCAACTTGCTTCTCCTGGCTCAACTGTAGTAATTCGAGAATGACATTCGCACTGCTCGCTCTAATGGATGGAGGGCGCATGCGATGTCGGACCTTGCCGTGCGGTCCGGATCGTGGGTCGGGTCACTGTAGCCGACCCTTTGCAGGCGCCAATTGTGCCAAATCGTCTGAAACGCTCTTTTGTATGAAACAGCGATTCCGATTCGCGTATTTTGCTGCGGATGCCTAAGCGACCAAGAAGCTATCCAACATTCGTCTCAGAGTATCTTCAAGCGGCGGCGCCTTTAGGGAGAGGCCGTGCCCGGCCAGCATTGTCGCAAGCTTGTCGGGGCTGCCGCAAAGGCGATGAACCTCATTGGGGCGAACGTACTGTGGATTCACGTTGACCTGGATTTTGTGCCCGGATATTCGTGTGAACACGTCGATGATGTGCTGCAACATGTAAGGCTGGCCCGAGCATACGTTGTATATCTCGCCTGCTTTTCCGTGGTCCAGCAGCATCAGGTATGCGTCGCACACCATTCGCACATCGTTGAATTCGCGCTCGACGTCGAGGTTTCCCAAGGCAATGGATTCTGCGCGCTCGGCAAAGTGTTTTGCCAGCTTGGGAATCACGAAGTTCACGTCCTGCCCGGGGCCGGTGTAGTTGAACGGCCTCGTTATGACGATGTCCAGTCGATCGCTGTAAGTGCGCGCCATGTGCTCCATGGCGAGCTTGCTTGTCGCGTAATGGTTGACCGGCGCTGGCGGATGCTTTTCCGTCAAGGGCGACTCGGTGCTGTTGCCGTAGACGTTCGCACTGCTTGCCAACAACACGCGGCTTGGGGGCTCGGGCAGTTCGAGCAGAGCATCCAGCAGGCTCGTCGTCCCGACGACATTCACGTCGTAGAACGCGCGTTCATCCGCATGACCCACGAAGCTGATCGCGGCCAGATGAACGACCGCGTCATAGCTTCCAGCACCAATTTCACGTCGCAACGCCTTGCCATCGGTCAGGTCTGCGCGCAGCGGCGCGATCTCATGCCCCGCTTCTGCTGCGCGACTCGCGAACACGCGTCCCGTGAAGCCCAGCGCGCCTGTCAACAGGATCTTCAAAACGAGAAGCCCTGCTGGTTACGCCGTAGGTCGGCTTCCACCATCATCTGGCACAGCTGTTCCAGCGTCGTGGCAGGGGCCCAGCCGAGCTTGGCGTTGGCCTTCGCGGGGTCGCCGATCAGCAGTTCGACTTCAGCAGGGCGATAGAACTTGGGGTTCACGCGCATCACGGTCTTGCCGGTGGCGGTATCGACTGCGGTTTCGGATTCGCCCGAGCCCTTGAAGTCGACGGCAATGCCGGCGCCCTTGAACGCGAGCTTGACGAAGTCGCGGACGGTCTCTGTGCGGTTGGTCGCGAGCACGAAGGTGTCGGGCTCGTCGGCCTGCAGCATGCGCCACATGCCTTCGACGTATTCCTTCGCAAAGCCCCAGTCGCGCTTTGCGTCGAGGTTGCCCAGCTCCAGTACGTCGAGCTTGCCGAGCTTGATCTTGGCGACGCTGTCGGTGATCTTGCGCGTGACGAACTCGCGGCCGCGCAGCGGGCTCTCGTGATTGAACAGGATGCCGCTGCTGCCGAAGATGTCGTAGCTCTCGCGGTAGTTGATGGTCATCCAGTGTGCGTACAGCTTGGCCACGCCGTACGGGCTGCGCGGGTAGAAGGGGGTGTCTTCGACCTGCGGAATGGCCTGCACCTTGCCGAACATTTCGGACGTCGATGCCTGGTAGAAACGGATCTTCGGGTTGACCAGGCGGATGGCCTCGAGCAGGTGCAGCGCGCCGATGCCCGTGATCTGTGCCGTGGCTGCGGGCTGGTTGAAGCTCACGCCGACGAAGCTCTGCGCTGCGAGGTTGTAGACCTCATCCGGCGTTGCGTCCTTGAGCAGCGTGATCGAGCTGCCCAGATCGGTCAGGTCGTATTCCACGAGGTGAAGGTCGGGATTGTTCTGCAGCCCGAGTTCTTCGATGCGCCAGAAGTTGACGGAACTCGTGCGGCGATAGGTCCCGTAGACCACGTAGCCCTTGGCCAGCAGCAATTCCGCCAGGTAGGCACCGTCCTGGCCGGTGATGCCTGTGACAACAGCGCGCTTTTTCATCGAAGTCCTCTTTCCTTGTTTAACTGAATGAATGGGGGGTGTATGTGCAGCCTTGGCGGTATCTTTCGATCATCACTCGAGGTCTGTTGAATGCGACGGCGATTGAAATCATGCAGGCCTCAGTGAGGCGATCTGCGGGCCCGGTTGGCTGAAAAGCGCTGCCTTGAACTGCTCCGCGCTCTGCTGCCATGTCAGGTAGGGCATTGTCTCCGAGCGGGGGTGTTGTCCCTTTTCGAAGAGGGCGAGCCATTGCGTGATCGCTGCGGCCATGTCTTCGCCCTTCATGCCATCGAAGTAAAACGCGTGATCGGCTGCTACTTCCCTGAACACGGGCAGGTTCCGCGTCACGACGGGTAGCTTGTGGATTGCGGCCTCGATCAACGGGAGGCCAAAACCCTCGCCCTCGGAGGCCAGCAGCAGGCATACACAAGCGCCGTAGAGCCGCTCGAGGTATTCGTCGCTCACTCCTTCAAGCCAGAAAAGCCTCTTGCCTTGCTGCCGATGATGTCGCAGCTGATCGACTACTTCCTCGACCATCCATCCGACCCTGCCCACGATGACGAGATTGGCATTGACGCCGTTGCGCCAAAGTTGCTCGAACGCGTCCAGCGTTTGCGCATACCCCTTGCGGGGCTCGATGGTGCCGACCATCAGGAAGCTCGGCGCGGACGCAATCAGCGAAAGCGTCTGCTCGGCGGCGGGGGGTAAACCGCTGGTCTGCGACGAATAGGAAATATCGGCGCCCGGATGAAAGGCCCGTATTTTCAGTCCTGCTGCGAGTCGTTCGGGGGCATTCGCGGAAACCCACGTCGTGAATTCGTCTGCTACCGAATTTGAGATGGCAAGAATGCCGTTGCTCTCGGCAACAACCTTCAGCCAGCGCTCATGGAGAGCCTTCGCGGCTTGGAAAAACCTGTGCCCCAACAGAACCGGCAGCAAGTCATACACGACGAACTCGACGCGAACACCTGTCTGCCTGAGCGTGCGATAAAAATCAGCCTGCTCGCAGACGATATGCGGCTGCAGGTCCAAGCCAATAAAAACATCACCGTCGCGTGCGTCGATCGGTGCATCGTCGAGACCTTGCAAGGGGCAGCCAAGAAAGCGCAATGAGAATTTGCGCGCGTAGTTGTACCCACGCTCGCCCTTCAAGGCATAAACCGGCTCTACCCGAAAGCCTGCAGGAGGATTGTCGAAAATTGAACGAAGAAGCGATCGCACCAGCCGCTGGATGCCGCTTTGCGAATCGCCTTGAACCAACTCCGAAACGTCAACAAAAAGCTGATGCTTGGCTGCTGGCATCGGCAAGGCGCGCGCAATGCTTTGTGCCGCCTCGATCAGGCTGGATTCGGACAGCGAGCTGTCTTTCCCGATCGACCTGATCAGTCCGGTGCGCGTGCGTTCAGCGCTTGACGCGAATGATTCGATGGCCTGGGCATAC
>CAMATD010000161.1 GCA_945860785.1 Variovorax sp. YR752
ACCTCGCATCCGCCTCCGGACAGCCGGTCGTGCGGCAAGGGCATGCGGGACAAGGCGACGGCGCGGCCGCTTCCGGCTTCGAGGGCCAGCGCTTTCAGGCTGCTCGACCCCATGTCGACGCCGATCAATATGTTTGGCTTCATGTCATAACAGCTTCGGCGGAATAAAAGCGCATCGCCAGTAGCGTTTCCCCTAGTTATCGAGGTAAACCGGCCGGGATTACATTCTAGCCTGTCATAATAACTGATGTGACACTGAGGTCCCGAAGATCTGCTCGAAAAGCAGGTCGCAAGCTCTGCCAGTCAACGTGAGGAGACAAAAAATGAGGCGTAATTTCCTGAAGTCCGCAGCAGCCGCCGGTATCGGTCTGGCCGGTGCGAGCGCATTCGCGCAACAGCAAGCCGCAGCCCCTGCCGCAGGTGCCGGCCTGCGCGGCAACGCCAGCGACGTCTACGTGATGAACGTGATGGTGTCGGGCGTGGAGTACTGGTTCCCTGTCTACGAAATGATGAAGCAGCTCGGCCGCACGCTGGGCGTTCGCACCCGCTACACCGGCACGCCGGAGTACGACGTGAACAAGCAGCTGGCGTCGTTCGAGCAGGAACTGGCGCGCAAGCCCGCGGGCATCCTGCTGCACCCGATGAACCCCGATCCGTTCATCGAGCCGATCAACCGCGCGGCGGCGATGGGCATCCCGGTCGTCACCTTCGCGGCCGACTCGCCGAATTCGAAGCGCACCTCCTTCGTCACCTCGGACAACGACTGCGAAGGCACGCAGGCCGCCGACGCCATCGCCGCGTCGCTGGGCGGCAAGGGCGAGTACGCCGTGCTGGAGAACCCGGGCCAGGACAACCACGACCGGCGCATCGCCGCCTTCGTGAACCGCATGAAGACCAAGCACACGGGCATGAAGCTGGTCGGCCGCGCCGCCAGCAACCAGGACCCGAACAAAGCCTACCAGGCGGTGCTGAGCCTCGCGCAGGCCAACCCGAACCTGGGCGCGCTCTTCATGCCCGAGGCCAACTCGGCGCTCGGCGCGGCGCAGGCCAAGGTCGAGACCAAGAAGAACATCAAGGTGATGTGCTGCGACATCAACGCCAAGATCCTCGACATGATCAAGTCGGGCGACGTGTTCGGCGCCATCAACCCGAACCAGGGCATGCAGGGCTACATGGGCATGATGATGTTGTTCCTGGCCAAGAACCCGACGCTCATCGACCCGATGAACGACGCCAAGCGCAACGGCACCAACCCGATGGCCGTGCCGTTCCTGGACAACGGCCTGACCGTGGTCAGCAAGGCCAACGCCGACGACTTCTACTGGGACAAGTACCTCGCACGCCGCGGCACCAAGGGAATCGGCGAGTGAGCACTGTGGGTTCTTCTTCATTGCTCGAACTGCGCGGCATCAGCAAGCGCTTCGGCGCTTCGCGCGCGCTCTCGGGCGTGGACTTCTCGCTGCAGGCGGGCGAGATCCACGCCCTGTGCGGCGAGAACGGCGCGGGGAAGTCGACGTTGATGAACATCAACGACGGCATCCACCGCCCCGACGAGGGCAGCATCCTGCTGAACGGAGAGAAGGTGGTGATCGACGGCCCGGCGCACGCGATGCGCCTGGGCATCGGCCTAGTGCACCAGGAGATCGCGCTGTGCGCCGATGCGACCATGGCCGAGAACATCTTCATGCCGGAAATCAACGCCGACAAGCAAGCGTGGATGAACTACGCCGACTTCAACGAGCGCGCCGCCAAGGTGCTGCGGCGGCTGGGGCAGGACATCGACCCCGGCGCGCTGGTGCGCGACCTGAGCATCTCGAGCCAGCAACTGGTGGAAATCGCGAAGGCGCTCACGCTCGACTGCAAGGTGCTGATCCTCGACGAGCCCACGGCCGCGCTGACCGACAACGAATCGGCGGCGCTGTTCCGCGTGCTGCACGACCTCAAGGCGCAGGGCATCGGCATCATCTACATCAGCCATCGCATGGCTGAAATCTTCACGCATGGCGACCGCGTCACCGTGCTGCGCGACGGGCGCAACGTGCATTGCGGGCCGCTGGCCGGACTGACGCCTGACGAACTGGTCCGGCGCATGGTCGGACGCGATCTCGGCAATTACTACCCGCCCAAACAAGCCGTCACCGAGTCTTCCGGGCCCGTGCTCGAAGTGACCGACATCGCCGACGGTGAACGCGTGCACGGCGTCTCCTTCGCGCTCAAGCGCGGCGAGATCCTCGGCATCGCAGGCCTCATGGGCGCCGGCCGCAGCGAGCTCGCCGAAACCATCTGCGGCCTGCGCATCGCCAAGCGTGGCACCGTGCGCCTGAACGGCAAGGCGCTCACGATCCGCAAGTACAGCGACGCACTGCGCGAAGGCATCGCCTATCTCAGCGAAGACCGCAAGGCCGCCGGCGTGTTCCTCGACCTGCCGATCGCGCAGAACGTGTCGTCGATGGCGTTGCGGCGCGTCAGCTCCGCCTGGGGGCTGCTGCAGCGCTCGGCCGAGCACAAGCTCGCGAAGGAACTCGGCGCGAAACTCAATCTGAAATCGGACGGCGTCGCCATCGAGGTCTCCAGCCTCTCGGGCGGCAACCAGCAGAAGGTGGCGATCGCCAAGCTGCTGGCCACCAACCCGGTGGTGCTGCTGATGGACGAGCCCACGCGCGGCGTCGACGTGGGTGCGAAGTCGGAGATCCACCACATCCTGCGCGAGCTTGCGACCCAGGGCGTGATCGTGATCTCCTCGGAGTTGCCCGAAATCATCGGCCTGTGCGACCGCGCACTGGTCATCCGCGACGGCCGGCTCGCGGGCGAATTGGAAGCGAACGAAATGACGGAAGAAGCCCTGCTGCGGCTGGCTTCCGGACTCTGCGAACAGGAAATAGCATGAACTACCCGGCACAACTCGATGCGGGCCTTCCCCCAAGACAGTCAGGAGGCGAACCCGTGAAGCCCGTCAACAAACTCACGAGCATGCGGGAAGCAGGGCTGCTTCTCATCATCGCGGTGCTGTGCATCGCGATGAGCTTCGCGTCGCCCTACTTCCTCACCTGGGACAACGTGCGCGCGATGCTGTTGTCCTTCTCCATCGAAGGCATCGTGGTGGTCGGCATGACGATCCTCTTGATCGTCGGCGGCATCGACCTTTCGGTCGGCTCGGTGGTGTGCTTTGCGATGGTGGTGACGGGCAAGCTCTTTCTCATGGGCGTGGACCCGTGGCTCGCGAGCCTGGTGGCCATCGGCATGTGCGGGCTCATCGGCGCCATGATCGGCGGCTGCGTCACGCGCATCGGGCTCAATCACTTCATCGCGTCGCTGGCCTTCATGGTGATCGTGCGGGGCCTGTGCCTCGCGCTCACGCAGGGCACGCCGCAGTCGCTGTTCTCGCTGCCGGCCGAGTTCAAGTTCATCGGCCAGGGCACGCTCTTCGGCATTCCGGCCGTCATCCTGATCTTCCTGGCCATCGTGGTGGTGAGCGACTTCGTGCTGCGCCGCTCGACATTGCTGCGCCGCGTGTTCTACACGGGCAGCAACGAGAAGGCCGCGCTGTATTCGGGCATCCGCGTGGGACGCGTGAAGTTCTGGGTCACGGTGCTGTGCTCCGCATCGGCAGGCCTGACCGGCGTGATCTACACGGCGCGCTTCGGCGCCGCCACGCCGACCTTCGGCATGGGCATGGAACTGAACGTGATCGCCGCCGCGGTGATCGGCGGCGCCAGCCTCAAGGGCGGCTCGGGCACGGTGCTGGGCGCGGTGCTCGGCCTGGCCCTCCTCTCGGTGGTGACCAGCTCGCTGATCCTGCCGACGTGTCGCCTTACTGGCAGGACGTGATCAAGGGCCTGATCCTGCTCGCGGCCGTGACCATCGACCACATCCTGAACACGAGAAAGACAACGCGATGAAGAAGACAACGCTGGGCCCGTCGGGCATCGAATGCTCGGCCATCGGCCTGGGCACCTGGGCCATGGGCGGATGGATGTGGGGCGGCGGGGACAACGCGGCCGCCGTCATCGCCATTCAGGCTTCGCTCGACGCGGGCGTGAACCTGATCGACACCGCGCCGGCCTACGGGCTCGGCCGTTCCGAAAGCATCGTCGGCACGGCCCTCAAGGGGCGCCGCCAGGAGGCCGTCATCGCCACCAAATGCGGCCTAGTCTGGCACACCCAACAGGGTACGCACTTCTTCGAAGAAGACGGCCACCCGGTGTATCGGTATCTGGGCCGCGACTCGATCTTCCATGAATGCGAAGAGAGCCTCAAGCGCCTGCAGACCGACTACATCGACCTCTACATCACGCACTGGCAGGACAGCACCACGCCCGTGGCCGAGACCATGGACGCGCTGCTCGACCTCAAGAAGCAGGGAAAGATCCGCGCCATCGGCGTGAGCAATGTGAGCCCCGAGACGCTCGCCGAATACCTGCGCCACGGCCCGGTCGATGCGGCGCAGGAGCGCTACAGCCTGATCGACCGCGAGATCGAGGCCACGCTCGCGCCCCTTTGCAGCGAGCACAACGTCGCGGTGCTCGGCTACTCGTCGCTGGCGCTGGGCCTGCTCGCCGGCCCCATCGACCCCGAGCGCGAGTTCAAGGGCGACGATCAGCGTGCGACCAACCCGCGCTTCAGCGCGGCCAACCGCGCGACGCTCAAGGCCTTCTTCGAAGAGCTCGATCCCGTGCGCGCGCGGCTGGAGTGCTCCTTCGGCCAGATGCTGATCGCGTGGACCGTCGCGCGCGGCACCGTCGCCGTGGCGCTGTGCGGCGCACGCGTGCGCCAGCAGGCCATCGAGAACGCCGGCGCCGGCGCGGTCGAACTGGGCGACGACGCCCTGCGGCTGATCGACGCCGCCGCAAAGCGCCATCTGGGCGCGCTCGCCTGACACCCCTTTCATTTCCGACCCCAACAAGGAGTTCTTTCCCATGTCGAAAGACAAGACCGCGCGGCTCAACCGCCTGCTGACCAACGGCCGCTGCCTGGACATCGCACTCGACCACGGCGTGTGCAACGAGCCCTCGTTCCTCAACGGCCTGGAGGACACGCCCCAGGTCATCGACAAGCTCGTGGCTGCCAGCCCCGATGCGCTCCAGCTCAACTACGGCCAGGCCGACCTGCTGCAGGACCGTCCCGGCCGCGACAAGCCCGCGCTCGTGATGCGCATCGACATGGGCAACCCCTACAACGCCACCGCGCACCGCGTGATGTGGGCCGTGCTGCAGAACGAGCACGACCCGGTGTTGCCCGCCGTCCAGCGCGATGCGGCCTGCGTGGTCGTCAACCTGTTCATGCTGCCGAACGAGCCCGACCTGTTCCGTCAGTGCGTGCAGAACATCGCGCGCGTGCGCGCCGACTGCGACCGCTACGGCATGCCGCTGATGATCGAGCCGCTGGTGATGCGCCCGCACAGCGACCAGGGCGGCTACATGGTCGACGGCGATGCCGAGAAGATCGTCACGCTGGTGCGCCTCGCGCGCGAGATGGGCGCCGACATCGTCAAGGCCGACCCGACCAGCGACCCGAAGGATTTCCACCGCGTGGTGCAGGCCGCGCGCTGCCCCGTGCTCGTGCGCGGCGGCGGTCGCGAAGACCTGCGCCAGGTGTTCGGCCGCTCGCGCGAGCTGATGGACCAGGGCGCGGTCGGCATGATGTACGGACGCAATGTGTACCAGCACGCCAATCCGTCCGCGGTGGTCAGTGCGCTGATGGCCATGATCCACCGCGGCGCGAGCGCCGCGGCGGCCTGGGACATCTACGAATCGGGCGGCACGAAGTAACTCAGCCGCCAGGGAGAGGGTTTTACGGCAGGCGATCACCCGTCGCCCGCCGGGGTGCGTCCTGCGCGCGCGCTTTGCAAGTTGAGCCAGAGAAGAAACGAGTCAGTGGGTCCCCCTGCGAACTTCTAACAACTTGGAGGCAACGATGAAGATCCGGTATTACGTGATGGCATTGATGGTGCCGTTCGTCACACTGCTGACGCACGCGGCGATCACCGGGGTCAGTCCGATGACGACCCTGAGCAACATGGCAACGGCGGTCTCCGCGGCCGTCGCCGATCCGCTCCCGTTGCAAGGGCCTGGCCTGGGCAATCTCACCTACACCTCGGCGGAACTGTTCAAGCCGGTGTCGATGATCACGAGCCCCGCGCACCCGCTCGATCCGGCGCACAGCAGTGCCTACGAATCGCGCGAGGTGCCCGCCACCTACCCGGGCCGCAAAGACTACGGGATGAACGCGGGCATCATGGTCAACGGCTACTTCCTCACCTCCTTCGCGCCGGACAGCGGCCTCGGCCCGGACGGCTTCCTGCTGTACGACGTATCGAACCCGCGCCAGATCCAGCTCGTCAAGAAGATCTACGAACCCGAGGCCCGCACCAAGGAGTTCCGCGAAACGCACTCCTTCGGCACCGCCAGGATCGGCGGCAAGACGTACGTGGTGCTGCCCAGCATCAACGGCGTCGAGTTCTGGGACTTCACCGACATCAACGACATCAAGCAGGTGAAGAAGCTGCACTGCCCGGCGTCAACGGCGGCGACTACGAGGACGTAGCCTGGCAGCTCTGGTGGCAGGCGCCCTACCTGTACGTGGCCTCGGCAGGTCGGGGCATCTTCATCGTCGATGCCAGGGACCCCGCGAACGCCGTGATCGCGAACCGCGGCGCCGGCAAGCCCAATCCGGTGCCCACCGGCGAGCTCGGCGGTTTCCGCATCGGCCCGATCTTCACGATGGGCAACCACATGGTGCTGACCGCGATGGAAAGCAACGGCGGTTTCGCGAGCCTGGACATCTCCGATCCGCTCAATCCCAAGGTGCTCGATTCCATCGTGGGCACCACGCCGTTCTACTACGCGACCTGCTTCGACGGCAGGAACCTGCATGCCTCCGCGCGCAACAGCGGCGCCAAGATGTACAGCTACGACCTGAGCGACCGCTCGCGCTTCGTGGCCGAGGACAACCGGCTGGTCATCGACGAACAGCTGTACTGCGCCACGCAGGACAACTACGTGATCCAGGGCGCGCAGACCCGCATCCACAAGGTGGACGTGAGCAACCCGCTGAACCACGTCGAGGTGGGCCGCGGCAGCCTGCTGCGCGAGAGCGATCCAAACTTCTCGCATTCGGACCACGGCCAGGTCGCGGTCTTCGGCAACCTCGGCTTCGTGGGCAACGACCACGGCTCAGGCAGCGGCTTCATCGTGCATGCGGTGGACCCCGACATCACCAAGCCCGAAGTGAAACAGGTCTCGCCCGCCAACGGCGCCAAGCAGCAGGCGCTGACCTCGCGCATCGGCCTCGGCATGACGGACAACATCCGGTCAGAGAGCGTGAATTCCAACACCTTCATCGTGCGCCCGGTGGGCGGCAACACGCTGGCGGGCACCTACAGCGTGCAGCTGGGCATCATCAACTTCCACCCCGAGCAGCCGCTGCAACCGGGCACCAGCTATGAGGTGTTCCTGCCGGCCAACGGCGTGAAGGACTATGCGGGCAACGCCATCGGCGTGGACTACAAGTCGACCTTCAACACCGGCAACGCGACCGACATCAACCTGATGCACTACTGGACGCTGGCGGGCAACCTCTCGGACCAGATCGGCAACAACAACAACGGCACGCCGGTCTCGGGCGACGCGTTCGAGAGCATCGGCATGAACTTCGCGAACCGCACCGCCGGTGTGCCGCTGAAGAACAACTCCGTGGCCACCGTGCTCGGCGGCACCGCGTCGCTGAGCTTCTACATGAAGACCACGCAGGCGGGCGGCCCGAACTCGTGGACGGCACCGGGCATCTTCGGGCGCGACCAATCGGGCGGCGCCGACGACGTGTTCTGGGGCTGGCTCGACAACGGCGGGCGCATCAAGCTGTCGGTCGGCAACGACGCGGGCACCACCTCCACTGCAGTGGTGAACGACGGCGCCTGGCACCACGTGGTGCTGACGCGCGACGCGGCCTCCGGCGCGCAGGCCATGTACGTCGACGGCGTGAAGACCACGTCCGCCGGGCTCACGGGCAACAAGGGCCTGTCGAACAAGTTCCAGGTGATGGGCCAGATCCAGGGCAACGCCGCGCTCTTCAAGGGCACGCTGGCGGAGGTGCGCGTCTACGGCCGCGTGCTCAACGAAAACGAGGTGAACACCTTGCGCGGCCAGGCCATCATCGGCGACCCCGGCATCGGCGGCGGACCGAAGATCGTCAACGGCCAGCTGGTGTTCAACCCGGTCACGCTCGGCAGCAGCGGCGCGCAGTTCCGCTGGAACTTCGGCGACGGCACGCAGACCGCCTACTCGAACCAGCCGAACTACACCTACACCTACAACCGCCCCGGCCACTTCACGGTGACGTTGACGGTGAAGGACGTGAACGGCCGCGAGACCTTCTACACCTACAACCTCACCGTGATCGTTCCGGTCACGGCGCGGGCGCCGACGCACACCACCAACATCGCGGGCGACGCGAACTCGGTGTACTCGGTCAACCCCGACAGCGGCACGGTCGCCGCCATCGATGCGCAGACCCTGGCCAAGCGCTGGGAAGTGCGCGTCGGCGACGAGCCGAAGACGCTGGCCGTGGGCCCCGACGGACGCATCTGGGTCACGGTGCAAGGCGAAGACAAGCTGGTGGCGCTCAGCGCGGCCGACGGCAGCCTCTCCGCGACGGTTCCGCTGGCTTACGGCAGCGGCCCCTATGGCGTGGCCTTCACGCCCGACGGCGCGAAGGGCCTGCTGACGCTGGAAAGCAAGTCGGTGCTGATGAGCTTCGACCCGAGCAACGGCGCCACTACCGGTGCGGTCGCGCTCGAAGGCAACCTGCGCGGCATCGCGGTGAGCGGCGACGCGCAGGTTGCCTTCGTCACGCGCTTCAAGTCGAAGATGACCGGCGGCCAGCTGCACAAGGTCAACCTGCAGAGCATGAGCGCCATGACCACCATCGCGCTGCCAGTGGACACCACTACGGTGGACACCGAGAGCCGTGCGCGCGGCGTGGCCAACTACCTGAGCCAGGTGATCATCTCGCCGGACGGCACGCGGGCGGTGTTGCCTTCGAAGAAGGACAACATCGTGCGCGGCAAGTTCAGGGACGGCAACAACCTGGAGCACGACAAGACGGTGCGTTCCATCCTCTCGCAGGTCAACCTGCAGACGGCCGCGGAAGTGTTCGCCGAGCAGATCGACTTCGACGACCGCGCGCCGGCACGCGCCGCGCTGTTCTCTCCATCGGGCGACTACCTCTTCGTCGCGCAGATGGAAGGCAACCGCGTCGCCATCGTCGATCCGTACAGCCGCTCGGTGCGGGGCGAGATCAACGCGAGCAGCGCGCCGCACGGCCTGTACCTGGACGCGACGCGCAAGCGCCTGTTCGTCAACAACTTCCTGGCGCGCTCGGTGTCGGTGCATGACGTGGCGTCGGTGCTGTCGTCGGAAACGGCGGCCGCGACCTTCCTGCAGAACGTGACGACGGTGGCGCAGGAGCCGATGGCGGCCGCGGCGCTGCGCGGCAAGCAGGTGTTCTACAACGCGTCGGACCGGCGCATGAGCAAGGACAACTACATCTCCTGCGCGAGCTGCCATGCGGATGCCGGCGACGACGGCATGGTGTGGGACTTCACCCAGCGCGGCGAAGGGCTGCGCCGCACTATCAGCCTGCAGGGACGGCGCGGCCTGGGCCACGGCAAGCTGCACTGGACGGCCAACTTCGACGAGGTGCAGGACTTCGAGAACGACATCCGCAACGAGTTCGGCGGCACCGGCTTCCTGACCAATGCGGACTTCGCGGCCACCTCCGACCCGCTGGGTGCGCCCAAGGCCGGCAAGAACGCGCAGCTTGACGATCTCTCAGCCTACCTGAGCTCGCTGAACAAGTACATGCGCAGCCCGGCGCGCAATGCGGACGGCAGCCTGAGCGTCGATGCGGCGCGCGGCCAGGCGCTGTTCACCTCGGCGCAGTGCGTGACCTGCCACTCGGGCGGCACCTTGCGCGACGGCATCCGGCACGACGTGGGCACGATCCAGGCCTCGTCGGGCAAGGGCATGAACCAGCCGCTGGCGGGCGTGGGCTTCGACACGCCGACGCTCTCGGGCACCTGGAACACCGCGGCCTTCTTCCACAACGGACAGGCGGCGACGCTGCAGGACGTGCTGGCCAGCGGCCACGGCAACGCCTCCAGCCTGCCTGCCGCCGACGTGGTGGCGATCCGCGAGTACGTGCGGTCGCAGGACACGGCCCCGGCCATCGTCACGCGCATCCGTTCGGACGGCAGCAACCTGTGCGTGAACATCAAGGGCGCGGCGACCGCGAGCGGCACGACCGCGGTGCAATGGCCTTGCGGCAACGCGAACAACGAGAAGTTCACGGTGAACATCCTCACCGGCGGCTATGTGCAGTTCGTGGCCGAGCACAGCGGCCTGTGCCTGGCGCAGAACGGCACCGCGACGACCAATGCGCCCGTGGTGCAGCTGGCCTGCACGGCCGGCAACACGACGCAGTGGACCGTGGTCGGCTCGATCATCCGCAACCGTGCCTCCAACTCCTGTCTCGACGTACCCAACGGCTCGACGACGCAGGACACGGCGCTGATCACCTGGACGTGCAACGGAGGGAACAACCAGAACTGGACGCAGTTGCCTTAGAGCCCGCTTTCTGATTTGTTCACGGCCGTGCAGGTGACCCCGTTGGGGTTGACTGCACGGCTTTTTTTTGGGCGGCACTGCTGTTCGGGGCGCGTGCGAATGACACCGGGTATTCCCCTCCGCGAATGTCCCCCGCTTCGCTCCTCCTTTATTTCGCTGCGGGGAGCACCCGATGCCATTCGCACCTGGGCACGCTGTGCGTTTGCGGCCGATCAACCAGTGCTCTGAACACGCTCACGCTGGCGGTGTGAGCGACGCCCTGAATGAACACAACAGCGCCCCCCACAAAGCCGCCCCCGTCACGTTTCACGAAAGGCCGGTAGTTCTTACGGCCGGCCTTTCGTGCGGGACATAACCTCCCACGTCATGGACCCTGCGCACCCGTTGCGAGAAAGTACGTCCATCGATCAACCAACCAGGAGAAAACACCATGACCGGCTTCAACATCCTTCCCCTCGCAGTCGCCTTCCTGATCGGCGTCGCCGCCCTCGGCTCCTGCCTGGGCATCGGACTGGTCGGCCAGAAGTTCCTCGAAAGCACCGCGCGCCAGCCCGAGATGGTCGACGTGCTGCAGACCAAGTTCTTCCTGATCGCGGGCGTGACGGACGGCGCATTCATCATCGCAACGGGCATTGGCCTCTGGTTCGCAACCGCCAATCCCTGCGGCTGAACGGGCGCCGGGAGCCCCTGAAAACGGGGCCTCTGCACCAGGAAGTGACACGATCCACTGGCACCATTCGTGCTAGCACCGTTGACACCGAATTGTTTATGGTTAAAGTATTTAGCTATCATCGGTTCGATATCGCCGGTGCTGCATGGCGCAGTGCCGGTGCGTCGTTTCATCCTTCCCAGTCGGAGAACCCATGAGCCACCGGTCCCCGAAGTCGCCCGCGCTGCCGCGCACCCTGCTCTCGCTGCTGCTCTGCGGCGCGGCCCTTGGTACCGCGGCGTCGGCCCTGGCCGCCCCCGTGAAGGTGGGTTTGGCCCTCGACATCTCGGGGCCTTTTGCGGCATTGGGCGCCGAGGCGCGCGACGGCTTTGCGCTCGGCATCAAGCAGCTGGGCGGCAAGCTCGGCGGGCAGGATGTGGAATTCGTGCAGGCCGACATGGCCGGCAGCCCCGACCAGGCCAAGCAGCTGGTCGACCGCATGATCCAGCGCGACAAGATCGATATCTTCAGCGGCCCCATCGGCTCCAACGTGGCGCTGGCCGTGGGCCCGACGCTCTTCAACGCCAAGGTGCCGTACCTCTCGGCCAATGCCGGCCCGAGCCAGTTCGCGGGCGCGCAGTGCAATGCGTTCTTCTTCGGCACCGCCTACCAGAACGACCAGTTCCATGAGGCCGCCGGCAAGTTCGCACAAGACCGCGGCTTCAAGAAGACCGTGCTGATCGCCCCCAACTACCCCGCAGGCAAGGATGCGCTGGGCGGCTTCAAGCGCCAGTTCAAGGGCCAGGTGGCCGACGAGCTCTACACCAAGCTCGGCCAGATCGACTACGCCGCCGAACTCGCGCAGCTGCGCGCGGCCAAGCCCGACTCGATCTACTTCTTCCTGCCCGGCGCGATGGGCATCAACTTCATCAAGCAGTTCGTGGGCGCGGGCCTGTCGAAGGACATCACGCTGGTGACCAGCGGCTTCTCGGCCGACGAGGACGTGATCGGCGCCGTGGGCGAGCCGATGCTCGGTTTGTTCAACACCTCGCACTGGGCGCACGATCTCGACAACCCCGCCAACAAGGCCTTCGTGGCTGCGTTCCGCAAGGAATACAACGGGCGCTATCCGTCGGTGTATGTGGCGCAGGCCTATGACGCGATCCTTGCGATGGATGCGGCCGTGAAGCAATCGGGCGGCAACGCGCAGAACCGCGAAGCCGTGGTGGCTGCGCTGAAGAAGTCCAACTACGCGTCGACGCGCGGCAACTTCAAGTACGCGAACAACCACTATCCGATCGAGAACTTCTACCTGCGCGTGATCGGCAAGGATGCACAGGGCAAGGTCACGAACAAGCTGATCAACACGGTTCTCACGAACTACGGCGACTCGTACGCCGACAAGTGCCCCCTCAAGTGAGCGGCATCCTCGTTCTAGAGCAGCTGCTCAACGGCCTCGGCTACGGGCTGATGCTGTTCCTGCTGGCGGCGGGGCTCACGCTGGTGTTCGGCATCATGGACGTGCTGAACCTCGCGCATGGCTCGCTGTTCATGGCCGGCGCATACGTGGCGGCCGAGGCGCATACGCGCACCGGCTCGTTCACCGCCGCCATCGTCATCGCGGTGGCGGTCACCGTCGTCGTCGCACTGCTGCTCGAAGTGCTGCTGATGCGCCGCCTCTACACACGCGACCACCTCGCGCAGGTGCTCGCCACCTTCGGCGTGATTCTGGTGGCCGACGACATCGTCACGATGGCCTGGGGCCCCTCGCCCGTGATGGCGCCGACGCCTGCCGCGCTCTCGGGGCCGGTGAATCTCATGGACGGCCTGCCCTATCCGGCCTACCGCCTGGTGATCCTGATCGGCGGGCTGCTGGTGGCGCTCGCGCTCTACCTGCTGGTCAACCACACGCGCATCGGCATGCGGGTGCGCGCGGGCGCGTCCGACCGGCCGATGGCCGAGCTGATGGGCGTGCGCGTGGGCCGCATCTTCAACGGCGTGTTTTTGCTCGGTGCGGCGCTCGCCGCACTGGCCGGCGCGCTGATGGGGCCGATCGTCGCGGTGCAGGTCGGCATGGGCGAAGCGATCCTGATCCCGGCGCTGGTGGTGCTGGTGATCGGTGGCATCGGTTCGGTGCGTGGCGCCTTCGTGGCCGCACTGCTGGTGGGCGTGGTCGACACCATCGGCCGGGCCTTCGTGCCGATGCTGCTGCGCGCCACGCT
>CAMATD010000162.1 GCA_945860785.1 Variovorax sp. YR752
GTGCTCTGAGCGATCACGCCGGCGGTGTGCTCTGCGCAGCGAAATAAAGGAGGAGGCATGCGGCCCTAGGCCGCGCCGGGGGACATTCGCGGAGCAGAGCACACCGTCGGCGTGATCGCGCCCGGAACAAAGCACGTCAAACACAACGCGACAAGCAAAAAGGCAAGGTTTCATTTCAGGCCTTGGGCGCGCGGCCGCGGATCATGCTGAGAAGAGTGCGGGGCACGAGCGCCACCATCACCAGGTGCAGGGCGACGAAGGCAACGAGCGTCGCCATGCCGAAGAAGTGGATGCGACGTGCGAACTCATAGCCGCCCAGCAAGTCGCGCAGCACAGCGAACTGCACCGACTTCCACAGCACCAGCCCCGACAACACGATCACGATGATGTCGAGCATCACGAACAGGTAGGCCAGCCGCTGCACGCTGTTGTAGCGGCGTGGGTCGGCGTGCGAGAGCTTGCCCTTGAGCGCAGCCAACGCGTCGTGCCAGATGCCGGCCGGCGTGACCGGGAAGAACTTGGCGGCGAGCCGTCCGCTGGCGATGTTGATCGCGAGATAGACGAAGCCGTTGAACACCAGCAGCCACATCGCCGCGAAGTGCCACTGCAGCGCGCCGTCGAGCCAGCCGCCGAGCGTGATCGAGTTCGGGATGCTGAACGGGAAGAAGGGCGCTGCGTTGTAGATGCGCCAGCCGCTCGTCACCAGCACCAGCACGGCCAAGGCGTTGAGCCAGTGCGTGATGCGCATCCACAGCGGGTGGATGGGACGGGCATCGGGGACAGTGCTTGCGATGGCTGTGCTGTTCATGGGGCGGATTGTTGGGCGCACCCCATGGCCGATTCATCACGCAAAGTTCAATTAATCGTGATAACTCGAAAAGCCGTATGGCGGGACAATCGGGACATGGACACCCCCCAAACGCGTGCTGATCGTCGAGGACGACGCCCACATCGCCGAACTGCTGCGCATGCACCTGCGCGACGAGGGCTATGAGGTCCACCACGCCGCCGACGGCCACGCCGGCCTGCGCGAGCTGGAGCGCGGCTACAAGCTCTCGCCCACAGGTGCCGGCGAGGAGGGCGCCGCGTGAGCGCCGCGCCGGGCCGCCCCAAGCAAGCTCGCTCCCGCTTGGCGGGAAGGCGCGAAGCGCCAAGGGTGCTTCAGTGATCGCCTGGGCCACGCTCTCGCGGCGCCTGTCGATGGTGTTCGCGGTGCTGCTGCTGGCCTGCTGCGGCGCTTCGGCGTGGCTGCAGATGCGCTCCAACGGGCAGCACGAGCAGGAAGTGATCCAGCGGCTGTCGGGCGGGCTCGCCGCTCACATCGCGGAGAACGCCGAGCTGATCAAGCCCGGCGGCCTCGATCAGGAGAAAGTGAAGGACCTGTTCGACAAGCTGATGGCGGTCAACCCCAGCGTGGAGGTCTACCTGCTGGGCCTGGACGGCCACATCGAGGCGCAGGCCGCGCCACCGGGACACCTGAAGCGCGACAAGGTCGCGGTGGAGCCCATCCGCAAGCTGATCTCCGGCGCACCCCTGCCCATCGTGGGCGACGACCCGCGCAGCCCCGACGCCGCCAAGGTGTTCAGCGCCGCGCCGCTGCGCATGGGCGGGCGCGAGGTGGGCTATGTCTACGTGGTGCTGCAAGGCGAGGACCACGATGTGCTCTCGGCTAATCTGGCAGCCGACAACGTGTTGCGCACCACGCTCTGGTCGATGGGGCTGGTGGCGCTGCTCGGGCTGCTTGCGGGACTCGCGGCCTTCCGGCTCATCACACGGCCGCTGCGCGAGCTGACCGCGGCGGTCAAGCGCTTCGAGACCGAGGGCATCGCCTCGCTCGAAAGCGAAACGCCCACGCTGGAACGGCTCTCGCACGGCGGCGACGAGATCGCCTTGCTGGGCCAGGCCTTCACGCAGATGACGCGCCGCATCGCCGAGCAGTGGCGCGAGCTCACGTTGCAGGACCAGCAGCGCCGCGAACTCTTCGCCAACATCTCGCACGACCTGCGCACGCCGCTGACGTCGCTGCACGGGTATCTCGAGACCCTGCTGCTCAAGGCCGGAACGCTCAGTGAAGAAGAGCGCCGCCGCTATCTGGAGATCGCACTCGGCCAGAGCCGCAAGGTGGGCCGGCTGGCGCAGGAGCTGTTCGAACTCGCGCGGCTCGAATACGGCGTGGTCAAGCCCGAGAAAGAAAACTTCGCGCTCGCAGACCTCGTGCAGGACGTGTTCCAGAAGTTCGAACTGGCGGCCGAGGCCCGGCACCAGCAGCTCAAGCCCGACATCGCGCCGGGCCTGCCGGTGGTGTCTGTCGACCTCGGGATGATCGAGCGCGTGCTGACCAATCTGCTCGACAACGCGATCCGTCACACGCCGGCCGGCGGGCAGATCGAAGTGCAGCTGCGCCCTGCGAATGCAGGCGTGGCCGTGCAGGTGAGCGACACCGGCCCCGGTATTCCGGGCGAGCTGCAGAAGGGGCTCTTCATGCGGCCGGTGTTCATGAGCGGCGCGCGCAGCGGCGGGCTGGGCCTGGTGATCGTGCAGCGCATCCTGCAACTGCACGGCAGCGACATCCGGCTGGTGCAGCAACCGGACAAGGGGGCAGTGTTCCGCTTTCAGCTGAGCGGCGCAGCAGGCGCCTGAAGCGCCTCAGAATTCGGGACCGACGTGCCGGTTTAGGCGCTCGATGAGGGCGGGCAGGTCGAAGCCCTGGGCCGCCACCGACTTGGGCAGGATATGAAAAAGCCGGGGCATGAGATAGATCAGCACGAAGCGGTCGTCCTGGCGCCACTTGAGCATGTTCTCCCAGACGACCGTGCCGTCGCCATGCGGTGACGCGAGGCGACGGCCGGTGTCCAGCAGCTCTGCACGGAACTCCGCCTGCATCGCCTTGTACTTGCGGTAGTTCCGACGGGCCAACACCGGCGCCAGCAGGCGCGTGGCCACCACGACGATGCCAACCCGATCAGCCCGCCCAACACGGCGGGCCAGAGATCACGGCCCCCGATGAAGGCGCCCAGCAGGAGCAGCACCGGGATGGCGACCAGCAGTGCCAGCCGCAGCCGGGTCAGTCGCGCGAAGAGCTTCAGTGCATCCGCATAGTCGTCTTCGGAGATCCTGAATGTCGCGATCATGGAGGGCTGCCGGTGGTTTGCCTGAGGGCGATGGTCGATGCTACAAGAGCGTCGCCATCCCACTCAAGGAGACAAGAAATGCCCGCCTTCAAGACCGTCGCGATCGACAAGGACTCGCAGCATCCGCGCATTGCGCGCCTCGTGCTCAACCGCCCCGAGAAGCTCAACGCCATCGGCGACACCACGCCTTCGGAGATCCGCCGCGCGGTCGAGTGGGCGGAAGCCGACGATGAAGTGCATGTGATCGTGGTCGAAGGCGCGGGCCGTGCGTTCTGCGCCGGCTACGACCTCGGTGACTACGCTGAAGGCCACGGCCGTGACCGTGAAGGTTCGGGCCAGGGCGACCACCCCTGCCGGCAGGAGAAGACGCCCTGGGACCCGATGCTCGACTACGCCGCCATGAAGCGCAACACCGAGGACTTCATGGCCCTGTGGCGCTGCCACAAGCCGACCATCGCCAAGGTGCACGGCTACGCGGTGGCGGGCGGCAGCGACATCGCGCTGTGCTGCGACCTGCTGACCATGGCCGACGATGCACGCATCGGCTACATGCCGACGCGCGTGTGGGGCTGCCCGACGACGGCGATGTGGACCTACCGCCTGGGCGCGATGCGGGCCAAGCAGCTCATGTTCACGGGCGACACCATCGATGGCACGCAGGCGGCCGAATGGGGTCTTGCCAATTTCTCGGTGCCGACCGGCCAGCTCGACGACGCCACGCTGAAGCTCGCGCAGCGCATCGCGGGCGTGCCGCGTTCGCACCTGATGCTGCACAAGCTCGTGGTCAATCAGGTCTGGCATTCGATGGGGCTGGAGCAGAGCCAGATGTTCGCCACCGTGTTCGACGGCATCACGCGCCACAACCCCGAGGGGATGTGGTTTCGCAGGCACGCGGAAGCCGAGGGCTTCAAGAGCGCTGTCGCATGGCGCGACAGCGGCTGGAACATTCCGGCGGGCGACGAGGCGAGGGCGCTCGTCGCGGAGCTGGAGGCGAAGCTCGCAGCGGCGCGGGCGGCAGTGCCGCCCGTGCGCTGATCACGCATCGTTCAGGGTGGGCAGGGGAATGCGGCTGCGGCACCTGGCCGTGTGGCCTTGCTCGTGTTGCTTTCATCCACCGTGCCGAGCGGGCGTGTGAACGCGCATCCGTAGGTGGGGGCCGCCACGGTCGCGGCAGTGACCACGTCGTCGCCCACCGGCTTCACGCCGTCGCGCTCCCACTTGATCATCGCCTCGAAGGCGTCGACCTGCTCGGCGATGGTGCGAGATGCCGCGAACCGCGCGCTGTACCAGCCAGGCGCTGTTGCCCTTCGCCGCCACGCGCTTGTTGTAGATCTGCTCCATGCTGAAGGGCACGTACAGGTCGCCCAGCGTGTGCAGCGTGACCACGGGGATCTTGAACTCGCCATTGGCCTTGGGAATCCAGCGCAAGCCGTCGGGGCGCAGGCGGTTGGCGTCGGCGGCCGCGGTGAGCTTGAGCACCGAGCCGTTCAACGCCGTCGAGCCCGGCACGTCGCCGTCGATGGTGTAGGTGAAGCGGTTGGTGTCGAGCGTGTTTTTGTTCAGGATGCCGTTGACCGTGCCATCGCTGCCGAACACGACCCACACCGCCGCGAACGAACCGCCCGCTGCCAAGCCGCGGCCGAACATCGGGCGCTCGCCACCGGTCAGGTTCTTCACCACCGAGGCGAACTTCGCGCCCGTGGCCGTGGGTGCCGAGGGGAAGGTGGTGAACAGTGTGCTCGTGACCTGCGCGGAGATGTCCGACCAGTTCGGCGTCGGGTACTTCGGCAGGCCCGCCAGCGCCTGCGCCGTGACCTGCGCGCCGGCGAAGTAGTCGAACAACTCGGTATCGCCGACCACGCCGCACATCGGCACCGCGCCGTTGTACTTCACCTTGTGGTTGGCGGTGGCAAAGGCCTCGTCCTCGATGGCCGCCGCGGTGAGGTGGCCGCCCATCGAGTGGCAGGTGATGTAGATCTTCGACGGTGCCGCGAGCTCGCGGCCGTTGGCCTTGGCGATCTTGTTGAACTCCAGGGCCAATGCGTTGGTGTCTTCCACGCCCGCACGCACGTCGTAGAAGTTCTTGCTGTAGCTCGAGGCGGCCCAGGCGTAGCCGTTCTGGATCAGGTAGCGGCGGATCGACGGGTCGGTTACCGACAGGACATTGACTTCGCCCGCATAGCCGTGCGCGTACATCACGAGCTTGCCGTTCCAGTTGGCCGGCACTTCGACGTGGTACTGCGCGCCGCCGAGCACGCCGGCCCAGCGGCTGGTGGTGGTGTTGTCGAAGGGGGCGTCGCTGGCATCGAGCGCGAGGGCCGCGAAGGTGGTGGCCGTGGGGTCGGCGGGCGCGAAGGCGTTGCGGCTGTCCTGCACGCGCGTCTCTTCAGGCGGGGGTGGGGGCGGTGCGGGTGCTGGCGCGGGCGGCAGCGGCGTGAAGACAACGCCGTTGCCATCGCCACCACCCCCGCACAGGATGCGACGGCGAGGCTGGTTGCGAGGGCCAGGAGTGTCAGGCGTGCGGAATGCATGGGTTGTCTCTCTCCGTTCTTATGGGTGTTTGCTGAGAAGCTGCCCGGCGCAGCGCTGCGCATCGCTCGTTCGTGGTGAACGACCGTGCTATTTCGCTGATCCGGCGGCGCAGCGTAGGGGCGTTGCCGGGCGCATCGGCCCGGGCTTTCCCGTAGCTGCTATCTCCTGCGCGACACCTGCGCGGGTGGGGTCAACCCTTGCGGCGCGTCACCACCACCGTGGCGTCGAGGCCTTCGTACGCCTTGGCATCGCCATACCAACTGCCCGAGATGGGCGCGGCCTGCGCCGGGTCGCGCGTGACGCCGACGCGGATCAGCTGGCCGCTGCCCATGAGGTTGTTGGTCGGATCGAACGCCAGCCAGCCGATGCCCGGCAGGTAGGCCTGCAGCCAGGCGTGCGTGGTGCCGGCGCCGGTCATCGATTCGCCGGGCGCCTGGGCCGCGCGATCGAGCGCGGCGTCGTAGAGGTAGCCGGAGACGAAGCGGGTTGCGATGCCCAGCCGGCGCGCGGCCTCCATCATCAGCAGCGCGTAGTCGCGGCAGCTGCCGCTGCCGAGCGCCAGCGTGGCGAGCGGCGTTTGCGTGCCTTCCTCGTCGCGCGCCTTGTATTCGAGGCTCTGACCGATGTGCGCGTTCATGCGCGCGAGCACTTCGCGCGTGCTGTTGGGCTTGTCGGTGTGCAGGAACTGGTGGGCCCACTGGATCCGCGTGCCCTTGGTGTCGTCGTCGTGGTGCGGGCGCAGGTAGTGCTCGAGGTCGAGGCGCTCCTGCACCGAGTAGGCAAAGGGCAGGAACTCGGCGGCCGGGTCGAGCGCGAGCTGGTCCTGCTGCGCAGGCACATGCTCGATGGTGAAGGAGCACACGATGCGCAGCTCCTTGGCTTCGCCCATGGGCTGCACCAGCGCGACGGAATTGGAATGAGGGTCTTGAATCAGCCGGGTGAAGGCCTGCGGGCTCACCTGCAGGTCGGTGGCCAGCACGCGCAGGTCGTGGCTGTCGCGGGGCCGGAACATCACGCGGTGCAAACCGAAGGTGACCGGCTTGTTGTAGCGGTAGATGGTGGTGTGCGTGATGTCGTACTGGATGGCCATGGGGCATTCTCACGCGTTCGCGGGGCGAGCGGTGGCCTGGCAGGGGCTGTATGCCGCAGAATCGGCGCCCGCCCGACCTTTCACGTCCTTATCAAGGGGATTCCGGCCGCCATGTACTCCGCCACCTTCATCTTTGCCAAGAAGCAGTTCGACGACGAGTTCCATCGCCTCGACCAGACCATTGCCACGGCTGCGAAGTCGCTGCCCGGCTACCTCGGGGAGGAGACCTGGGAGAACACCGGCAACGGACTGGTGTCGAACGTCTACTACTGGGATTCGCTAGCCAGCCTGCAGGCGCTGATCCAGCACCCCGTGCATCAAGAGGCCAAGGCGGCGCAGGCGAACTGGCTCGATGGCTACAAGGTCGTGATCTCCGAGGTGGTGCGCACCTATGGGGACAGCCGGATCGATCACATGCTGGCGCCCTCCGGGCAGGCCGCGGCGTAGCCAAACACCGATGCTCGAATCGTCCGGCGTCCTCCAGTGGCTGGGTGGCCTGGCGATCGGCGGTTTTTCGGGTGCGGTGGCCGGACTGCTCGGCGTGAGCCCGGGCGGCTTGCTGGTGCCCGCGCTGGCGCTGATGCCCGGGCTGGGCCAGCACGATGCGCAGGCGATTTCGCTCGCGGCGCAGCTGGTGCCGACCAGCTTGGCGGGATTTCTGCGCTATCGCGTGTCGGGGCATGGCGCGTCGTGGCGCACCGTGATTTGGATATCGCTGGGCTTTCTGGCCGGGGCCTATCTGGGCGCACGCGGCGCTCATCACCTGGCCGACGCGACGCTGCGCTGGATGTTCGTGGACTATCTGCTGGTGCTGGTGGCGCTTGTCGTGCTGAAGTCGCCTTCTTCGCAGGGGGCGGGGGCTGCGGTCGCGTTGGCGCTGCACTACTCGCAGCATCGGGCACAGGCGGTCAGCCTGGCGGTCAATGTGCTGCCGCTGGCACTGCCGGCCGTGTTCGTCTATGCCAGTGTGGCGAACGGGCTGCCGTGGGTGCTGCTGGGGTTCGTCGTGTTGGGGCTGTGGGTCGGCACGGCGGCGGGTGCGCGCATTGCCACTCGGCTGGAGGAGCGCGCATTGCGCAAGTACTTCCTCGTGCTTGTGATCGGCATGGCGCTGCTGATGGCTTACCGGGCGATGGGCTCGGCCTGAGCCGGTCGTTCAGAGCCGCTGCGTGCCGAGCGCCTTGGCCAGCGTCGCGGGCAGGGGCAACGGTTCGCCGTGCCACTGCGCGGCGAGCAGTTCGGCGCACAGGGCCGCAAAGCTGAGGCCGCGCGAGCCCAGCGCCGTGCAGGCCCAGAGGCCCGCTGCGCCGGCGTCCAGCGGGCCGTCCAGCGGGCGGCGGTCGCCCGAGGCGCAGCGCACGCCGACCCAGGCGTGGGCCTCGCCGCTGTCGAAGGCCGGCGCCAACGATGTGGCGGCGGCGGGGTGCAGCCGGGCAAGGCGTTCGCAGTTGGCATCGCTGTCGACGGCTGTCGGAGCGAGGTTCGTGTTGTCGCGGTCGAAGGTGGCGCCGGCGAGCCAGAGCAGGGCGCCTTCGGCATCGGGCACATGCGCGATCAGATGGCCGTCGCCGTTGAGCGGCGTGGTCGGGAGCGCGGCGTCGCTCGCCATGTGGCCCCACGCGACCTGGCCGCGAACGGGCTGCAGCGGGAGTCCGGGTGCGAAGCGGCCCGACTCGAAGCCTGCGGTGACGACCACGCGATCCGCTTCGGCCAGCAATTGATCGGCCGCGTCGAACAACTGCCAGCCGTCGGCGCTGTGTGCCAGCCGCGCCACCGAGGCGTTGCCGCGAAACGCGACGCCGGGCTCACGCAGCCATGCCTCGATCAACCGGGACGGGCGCACCCAGCCAGCGCGTGCATGCCAGAGCGCTGGCGTATCAGCCGGAAGACCCGTTGTAGCCAGTTGCCCGGCACTCGCAGGCCACGATTCATTGGGGCCGTTGTCGCTCCATCCGGTGGGCACGCGCGTGTCGCCTTCGGGCCGTCGTTCCAGCACGCCGCTGGCGCGCCAGTCTCGGCCTTCTTCCAGCAGCCGTTGCAGTTCGAGCCAGGTGGCGCGAATGCCCGCGCGCGTGAGCCGCGAGAGCAGGGCGTCGTCGGGCGAGACATGCGGCGCGAGCACGCCGACGGGCAGGCCGGAGGCGCGCCGTGCAAGGCTGGATGCGACGGCAGCACCAGCGAGACCGGCACCGATCACGGCGCAGCGCCCCGGCGTCTCGATCCGCTCGGGTGCCGGACCGCGCCAGCGTACCGTCCACGCCGGCGCGAACACGCCGCCCAGACAATCGCGCTTGGGCGGCAAGCCCGGGCGTCTTTCGAGTTGGAAGCCGTTCTGAGCAAGCGCGTCTCGCACCGCGCGCGCGTAGGTCCAGGTGGCAAGACCGGTGCCCTGGCGAGCGAACCGCGACACGACCTTCAGCGTGTCCAGCGACCACATGGCAGGGTTCTGCTGCGGGCTGAAGCCATCGAGAAAGATGCTGTCGGCCTCGAAGCGCTGCGCGCGCAGCATCGGCTGCACATCGCCGATGCACAGCGTGAGCAGCACGCGGCCCTCGTCGAAGGCCAGCCGGTGAAAGCCTGGCAGCAGTCCGTGCCACTGTGCGATCAGCTCTTCGGCCAGTGGCTTCAACTCGGGGTAGGCCCCGGCGGCACGCAGCAGGTCTTCAGGCCCGATCGGATGCGCCTCGACCGAGACGAAGTGCAGCATCCGCGGCCGATGGGCGTCCGCACGCCAAGCCTGCCAGGTTGTCAGGAAATTGAGCCCGAGGCCGAAGCCGGTTTCGAGAATCAGCCATTGCGGCCGTCCGGCCCAGGCTTCCGGCAGGCCGCAGCCGCCCAGAAACACATGGCGCGACTGCGCCAGTGCCCCGGTTTCGGTGTGATAAATGTCGTCGAAGCGTTCGCTGCGCGGCACGCCGCCGGAACGCCAGGCCACCGGCTCAGCGGTCACGGCGGGCGGGGGGCTCAGGCGCCTGGAGGGGGGACGTAGCCCTGGGCCACGTCGGCGCCTTCACCGAAGAAGTGTTTTTCCATTTGCCGCGCCAGGTACTGGCGGGCGTGCAGATCGGCCAGGTTCAGCCGGTTTTCGTTGACCAGCATGGTCTGTTGCTTGAGCCAGGCGGCCCAGGCTTCCTTGCTGACGTTTTCCCACAGGCGCTTGCCCAAGTCGCCGGGATAGGGCGGAAAGTCGAGCCCTTCGGCCTCTTTGCCGAGCTTGATGCACTGAACCATGCGTGCCATTTTTTTGCCTCTTGTGGGGGGAAAGCGTGTTGCTTAGTTGATTTAGCTATTTAGAACTGAAAACTTGGTCGTTCCAGTTTCTATATGTCGTATTGAGAATACGCAGCTTCATTGATATGCCTTTTTAGAGCAAGACACCATGAGCCTTCGCCGCGACTTTATCAAGCTTTCCCTGGGTGCTGGCGTGGCCGGTGCCATGGCCCTGTCGGCGTTGCCGACGTTCGCGCAAGGCGGCACGGGCCCGGTGACGCTGCTGAACGTGTCGTACGACCCGACGCGCGAGCTCTACGTGGACTACAACCAGGCCTTCGCCAAGTACTGGAAAGCCAAGACCGGCCAGGAAGTGACGATCAAGCAGTCGCACGGCGGCTCGGGCAAGCAGGCCCGCTCGATCATCGACGGCATCGACGCCGACGTGGCCACGCTGGCGCTCGGCGGCGACGTCGACGCGCTCGTCGCGCATGGCGGTCTCGTCAAGGCCGACTGGCAAAAGCGCCTGCCGCACAACTCCGCCCCCTACACCTCGACCATCGTGTTCCTGGTGAAGAAGGGCAACCCCAAGGGCCTGAAGGACTGGGACGACCTGACCAAGCCCGGCGTGCAGGTGATCACGCCCAACCCCAAGACCTCGGGCGGCGCCCGCTGGAACTACCTGGCCGCATGGGAATTCGCCAAGCGCAAGTACGGCGGCGATGCCAAGGCCAAGGAATACATCGGCAACCTGTTCAAGAACGTGCCCGTGCTCGACACCGGCGCGCGCGGCTCGACCATCACCTTCGTGCAACGCGGCGTGGGCGACGTACTGCTGGCCTGGGAAAACGAAGCCTTCCTGGCGCTGAAGGAATTCGGTCCCGAGAAGTTCGAGATCGTGGTGCCTTCGATTTCCATCCTGGCCGAGCCCAGCGTGGCCGTGGTCGACAAGGTGGTCGACAAGAAAGGCACGCGTGCCGTGGCCGAGGAATACCTCAAGTACCTGTACTCGGACGAAGGCCAGGACATTGCCGGCCGCAACTTCTACCGCCCGACCTCGGACAAGGCGAAGGCCAAGTACGACAAGCAGTTCCCCAAGCTGACGCTGGTGACCATCGACCAGGCCTTCGGTGGCTGGGCCAAGGCCGACAAGGAGCACTTCGCTGACGGCGGCTCCTTCGACCAGATCTACGCCCCCAAGCAGAAGTAACCCGCCTTGCCTCGAGCCGGCAGCACTGCGTCCGCTTGACCGGCGCCATGACCCGGCTCGCCTTGAATTCCTGAAGAAAACCGAAAGTCTCCCGTGTCCGTTCTCCTGATTGCTGGCAGCCCTTCAGCGCCGTCCCGTTCCACCGCCTTGCTCGAGGCCGTGGGCGATCGGCTGGCCAAGCGTCATGCGCGGATCGAGCGGCTCTCGATTCGCGACCTGCCGGCGCAGGCGCTGCTGCTGGCCGAATGGAACCATCCGGCCATCGAGCGCGCCATCGCCCAGGTGGCGGCGGCCCGCGTGATCGTGGTGGCCACGCCGGTCTACAAGGCGGCCTACAGCGGTGTGCTCAAGGTCTTCCTCGACCTGCTCGCGCAGAACGCGCTCAAGGGCAAGACGGTGCTGCCGCTGGCCACCGGCGGCAGCCCGCACCACATGCTCGCGCTCGACTACGCCTTGCGGCCCGTGCTGCAGTCGCTGTCGGCGCGCCACATCCTGCCGGGCGTCTATGCCAGCGATTCGCAGATCGCGCTGACGCCCGAGAACGCCTACCAGGTGCACAACGACCTGGCCGAGCGACTCAACGAGGCCGTCGAGGTGCTTGCCACCGAAGGCCTGAAGCTGCCGGCGACACACGGCTTCGAGCCGGTGCCGTTCTCCCGCGTGCGATGTAGCGTCTGAACGCGGGGTTCTCTCTTCATAGAACCCGCCGCACCAGACCCATCCCCGTTCCCATTTTTGAATCCGCCTGTGCGCGGCAAGGGGACGGCTTTGCCTGAGGTTTTGCACCAAGGAATCCACGCATGAACCCCGTTGCCACCGAAAACTCCGCGCTCGAAGTACCGCCACGCTCGATCTGGCGTGCCCTGCGCGACCTCGCGATCAGCACGATCGTGGTCGGCGCCATCGCATTGATCGTGAGCTTCATCTCCGCCGCCTCGGCCCATGCCCAGGGCAAGGGTGAGCTGCGCATCGGCTATCAGAAATCAGCCAGCCTCTTCGTGCTGCAGAAAGCACAGGGCTCGCTCGAAAAGAAGCTCGCTCCCTTGGGCTTCGGCGTCAAGTGGGTCGAGTTCCCGGCCGGGCCGCAATTGCTCGAAGGGCTGAACGTCGGCGCGGTCGACGTGGGCTACGTCGGCGAGGCGCCGCCCATCTTCGCGCAGGCCGCAGGTGCCAAGTTCGTCTACTTCGGCTACGACCCGGCCGCGCCGCGCGCGGAAGCGATCCTGGTCACGAAGGATTCGCCGATCAAGTCCGTCGCCGGCCTCAAGGGCAAGAAGGTCGCGCTCAACAAGGGCTCGAACGTCCATTACTTCATCGTCAAGCTGTTCGAGAAGCACGGCCTCTCGTACGCCGACCTGAACCTGGTCTACCTGCCGCCGGCCGATGCGCGCGCTGCCTTCGAGAAGGGCTCGGTCGACGCCTGGGTGATCTGGGACCCGTTCCTGGCCGCGGCAGAGAAGTCGCTCGACGCGCGCATCCTGGCAGACGCCACCGGCGTGGTGGGCAACCGCGCCTACTACTTCTCGTCGCTCGACTACGTGGCGAAGAACGCCGACGTGCTCGCCATTGCCACCGAGGAGATCAACAGGATCAATGTCTGGGGCACGGCGAACAAGAGCGACCTCGCCGCCGAGCTGGCCGCACTGTGGGGCCTGCCCAAGCCCGTGGCCGACATCACCGTGGCACGCGCCGCCTATGGCACCGGACCGATCACCAAGGCTATCCTGGCCGAGCAGCAAAAGATCGCCGACACCTTCTTCGAACTGAAGCTGATCCCCAAAAAGATCAACGTGCTCGAAGCCGCCGGCGCGGGAGTCGCGTGATGCAGATCTTCTGGTTCCTCCCCACGCACGGCGACAGCCGCTACCTCGGCACGAGCGAAGGCGCGCGCCCCATCGACCTGGCCTACCTGCAGCAGCTCGCCGGCGCAGCCGACAACCTCGGCTACGAAGGCGTGCTGATTCCCACCGGCCGTTCCTGCGAAGACCCCTGGGTGATCGCCTCCAGCCTGATCGGCTCGACGAAGAAGCTCAAGTTCCTGGTTGCGCGCATGGCGGCGACTTTCGACCGGCTCTCGGGCGGGCGCCTGCTCGTGAACCTCGTGACGGGTGGCGACCAGGCCGAGCTCGAAGGCGATGGCGTCTACCTTGACCACGCATCGCGCTACGAGCAGTCCGCCGAGTGCATCCGCATCTGGCGCGAGATCCTCGCGCGCAGCCACGAGGGGCAGAGCTTTGACTACGAAGGCAAGCACCTGAGCGTGAAGGGCGTCAAGCTGCTGTACCCACCTGTGCAGCAGCCTT
>CAMATD010000163.1 GCA_945860785.1 Variovorax sp. YR752
CCCTCGCCGAGGGCGTGCTGCGCGGCGCGCAGAAGTTCTGGCACAGCCTGCCGGGCACGGTGCTGCTGTACGGCGCCGCCTTCACGCACCTGGCGCTGGCGGTGATCGCCCTGTGGGAGCGGCGCACGCTGCGCATGCCGCCGCTCGAAGGCCTGCGCGTGCTGTTGGGCTTTGCGCTGCCGCTGCTGCTGGCCACCCACCTGACGGCCATGCGCGGCGCCTACCAGGCCTACGGCATCGAGGGCTCCTACGTTCGCGTGGTCTGGGGCTGTGGGACCTGCCGGGCGCGACCGCCCAGCTCGCGATGATGCTCGCGGCCTGGACGCACGGCTGCCTTGGCCTGCACTGCGCGCTGCGGGCGCAGCCGGCCTACCGGCGCTTCTCGCACCTGCTGCTGGCCATCGCCGTGGTGCTGCCGCTGACGGCGGCGATGGGCTTCATCTCCATCGGGCGCGAATTCCAGTGGACCGGCGTGCCGCCGGCCGTGCTGCCGACGCCCGAGCAGGGCAAGGCGCTCGATGCGGCCGAATGGAACATCAAGTGGTTCTACGCATTGGCGCTGCTCGCCCTGCTGGCGGCGCGCTGGGGGCGGAACTGGTTTGCGCGCCTGTCGCGCCAACCGTCCATTGCCCTGCACTACCCCGACCGCACGGTGCATGTGCCGCGCGGCGGGAGCGTGCTGGAGGCGAGCCGTTCGCACGGGATCGCGCACGTGTCGATCTGCGGCGGCCGCGCGCGCTGCTCCACCTGCCGCGTGCGCGTGGTCGGTCCTGCCGGGAACATCGGCGATCCGGGCCGCGATGAACAACGCACGCTCGAACGCGTGCGCGCGCCGGGCGACGTGCGGCTGGCCTGCCAGCTTCGCCCGCATGGCAACATCGAGGTCACGCCGCTCTTCGCGCCGCTGCCCAACGGGGGCCGGCCCGCGCCGGTCGGCAACTTCGGGCGCGAGCGCGACGTGGCGATCCTCTTCGTCGACCTGCGGCGCTGGTCGGGGCTGTCGGAGCGGCAGTGGCCCTTCGACCTTGCCTATGTGCTGGACCGCTACTTCGCCACCGTCGGCGCGGCCGTGCGCGAAAGCGGCGGCGTGCCCAACCAGTTCATCGGCGACAGCGTGATGGCGATCTTCGGGCTCGAGACGGACCTGCCCACGGCGTGCAAGCAGGCGCTGCATGCGACCGAACTGATCGACCGGCGCATGGATGCATGGAGCGAAGGCTTCGAGGCCCAGTTCGGCCAGCGCCTGGGCTTCGGCATGGGCCTGCATGCCGGGCGTGCGGCGGTGGGCGAAGTGGGCTATCTGGAGACCACCACCTTCACGGCGATCGGCGAGGGTGTCAACACGGCGAGCCGTCTGCAGGACCACTCGAAGACGTCTGCATCGCGCCTGGTCGTCTCGCTGTTCGCGGCACAGCAGGCCGGTGTTGCGGACACCATGGGACCGGCCGAGACGCTGGCCGTGCGCGGACGGCTCCGAGCTTCTCCAAGTGCTGTATCCGCAGCCCGCGACCACCCCTGCGTAATCGCCCAAAGCGGTGCGCAAACGCACAGCGCGAACCACGGTGCGGTTTCACACTGCATCCCGTGGCAACGACGAATGTCCGCCGTCCACACAGTCAGCTGAAATGACTCTCATCATGAACACCAAGCAACTCATCGCTCTTTCCGCTGTTGCAGCCGCCTTGCTGGGCGCCGCAGGTGCCGCATCGGCCCAGACCGTGCCGGCCGAAACCTGGGTGGGCGCACCGATCTCTACCAGCGGATCGACGCTGAGCCGCGCCGACGTGCGCAACGAACTCACGCGCACCCACAGCGTGGCACAGGCCCCGCAAGAAGAATGGATCGGTTTGCCCGTGGCCGCCAACGTGGCCGTCGGCTCGCTGAGCCGCGCCGAAGTCAAGGCCGACCTGGCCCTGTGGAACCAAGCCGGCCTGAACCAGTTCTCCGCCATGGACAGCGTCGACGGCTCGAACCCCGTGTTCCGCCAGCGCACCGCCGCCTACGAGCGCCTGCGCAACAGCCCGGCCTACCTGGCTGAAGTGCAGCACCAGCAGGGTGCGGCCACGCCTTCCGTCGCGAGCACGCAGCCCGCCACGTCGAACGGCAACTGAGACTGAAGAGGAAGAGAAGTGCGCGCCCTGCTCAGGGCCGCACACCTTCCCAGGCGTTCTGCAACAGGGCGCGAATCGCCTCGCGTTCCAGCGGGCGCGGATTGGGGTACTGGTTCTTGAGCGCGTGTTCGCAGGCCAGGTCGAGGTCTGACTCCTTCATGCCGATGTCGCGCAGCGCGACCGGCGCGCCGTTGTCGCGCGCCAGGTCGAACACGGCCTGCGCCGCGTTGCTGCCACCGAGCGCCTTGGCAATGCGCGTCATGGCCTGCGGCGCCGCCGCGGCGTTGTAGGCCAGCGCATGCGGCAGCACGATGGTGTGCGTCTCGGCATGCGGCAGGTTGAAGCTGCCGCCCAGCGTGTGGCACAGCTTGTGGTGCAGCGCCATGCCGACGTTGCCGAGCACGGTGCCGCAGAGCCAGGCGCCGTAGAGCGCATCGCCGCGCGCGGCCGGGTCCTTGGCCGATGCGCGGATCGCGGGCAACGCGCGGCCCAGCGCGGCAATGCCCTCCTGCGCCATCAGGTCCATGATCGGATTCGCGTCGGTGGCGTAGAGCCCTTCGGCCGCGTGCGCGATGGCGTTGATGCCGCTGGTCACGCTCATGCCCACGGGCAGGCTCAACGACAGCTCGGGGTCGTAGATGACGGTGCGCGGCAGCACCTTGAAGTCCTTGCCCGTCTTCTTCATGCCGGCTTCGGTGATGCCGTAGATCGGCGTCATCTCGGAGCCCGCGTAGGTGGTCGGTATCGCGAGGATCGGCAGGCCCGAATCAAGCGCGATCGCCTTGCCCAGCCCCGTGGTCGAACCGCCGCCAATGGCCACGGCACAGTCGGCGCCGAGGCGCTGTGCCACCTCTCTCGCTTCGCGCGCGGTTTCGATGGGCACATGCATCACGGCGCGGTCGAACACGCCGGCCGCATGCGCGCCGAGCATGTCGGCAATGCGCTCGGCCTGCGGGCGCTGTTCGGGCGTCGAAAGCACCAGCGCCCGGCGTGCGCCGAGCATGTCGATCTCGCGCGCCAGGTGCTGCAGCGAACCCGCACCGAAGACCACGCGTTGGGGAACGCTGTTGTAGACGAAGGATTGGACGGACATCGCTCGATCTTTCCTTGGGGACAGGTGTGCGAGTGTCTACGTGGTCCGCGGGCCGTTCAACCACACGGACGAAAAGGAGTTTTCCAGTCAGCCCGCAGCACCGGTCTTTCTCCCGCCGTCGCCGGCGTGGACGACGAGCAGCAGGAAACCGCCCGCCATGGCGACGTTCTTGAGGAAATTGTTAAGCTGGCCCGCGAACTGCGCCGCATCGGCCGACCAGAACGCATGCGCGGTGAAGGCCGTGGCCAGCGTGAAAGGGCCAGCACGCTCGCGACCCACTGCAGGCGCCAGCCGGCGATCAGCAGCCCGCCGCCGATTTCGAGCGCGATGGTCAGCGGCAGCACCACGTCGCCCAGCGGAATGCCGAGCTTGGCGAAGTAGCCGAGCGTGGCGCCGTAGGTCATGAACTTGCGCACGCCCGCGACTAGGAAGATCGCGGCCATCAGCACGCGGGCGGCCAGGGTCCAGCCCCGGAAGGAAGTCGTCGTCATGTCATTTCTCCTGGGCGCTGCGCCTCGTCGAGGCAGGTGGCCGCGGTCCAGCCGTAGAGCCATTCGAGTGCGTCGTAGAAGCGCTCCTGCGGGCGGCCCTTCCACATGCTGTTGCGCACTAGGCGTTCGACGCCCTTGGCGTGGTAGATGCGGCCCATCTCGCGCGCCGACAGCACCACGCGCGCGGTGCGCGCCACGCGGGAGCGCTCGTACAGCGCGAGTGCGCGGGGCCAGTCGCCGCCCTCGCGCGCAGTGCGAGCCCCAGCGTCACCGCGTCTTCGCAGGCCGTGCAGGCGCCCTGCGCGAGGTACTGCACCATCGGGTGCGCCGCGTCGCCCAGCAAGGTGGCACGGCCGAAGGTCCATTGCTCGATGGGGTTGCGGTCGGCCGTGGAGTAGCGCTTCCACGCTTTGGGAATGCGCAGCAGCAGTTGCACCTGCTCGCAGGTCGGGCGGAAGTAGCGCTGCACCTCGGCCGGATCGCCGTCCATCGAGCCCCATTCCTCGGGCTGGTCGCTGTGGAAGGTGACGGCGATGTTGAACTTGTCGCCGCCCTTGAGCGGGTAGTGCACCAGGTGGCAGTTGGGGCCGACCCAGATGCAGGGCGCGGTGAAGCGCAGCGCCTCGGGGAAGTCGGCCGTGTCGACCACCGCGCGGAACACGATATGGCCCGAGACGCGGATGCTGTCGCCCACGTACTGCTGGCGCACCGCGGAGCGCACGCCGTCGCAGCCGATCACGGCCTGGCCTCCGTGACGGCCGCCTTGTGCGTCGATGAGCGTGACGCCATCGTCGTCCTGCTCGATGTGCACGACCTTGGTCGACGTGAGGAACTCGATGCCGTCGGTCGTCGCCTTCACGCCTTCGAGCAGTGCGCCGTGGATGTCGGCACGGTGGATCACGGCATAGGGGTTGCCGAAGCGTTCACGAAACTTTTCCGACAGCGAGATGCTCGCGACGCGCTTCGCATCGATCGCGTCGAACATCACCATCTCTTCGGTGTAGACCGCCTTGGCGCGCAAATGCTCGCCGACGCCGAGCGCATCGCAGGCCGCGAAGGCGTTGGGGCTCAACTGGATGCCGGCGCCGATCTCGCCGATCTGGCCGGCCTGCTCGATCACCTTCACGCGGTAGCCCTCGCGCACCAGCGCCAGCGCGGCGGCGAGTCCGCCGATGCCGCCGCCGGCGATGAGCACGGGGCGCGGATCTTTCGTCGCGCTCATGTCAGTCCAGACCGAAGAGCTTGCGGGCGTTGTCGCGACCGATCTTCTGGCGATCGTTCTCGCTGATCTCGCAGGTGTCGAACCAGCGCGCTGCGTCTTCGTGCTTCTCGAACGGGTAGTCGACCGAGTACATGATGCGGTCCGAACCCATTTCGAGCATCGTCGACAGCAGCGTCGGTGTGCGGAAGTTGCCGCTGGTGGTGATGTGCACATTGCTGCGCAGGTAGTCGCCGATTTCCTTGTCGCAGGGCATGCCGCGACGACCCTTGCGCAGGATGTGGTCGACGCGCCAGATGTTGAACGGAATGCCTTCGCCGAAGTGGCCGAGGATCATCTGCAGCTCGGGGTGCTTGTCGAACATGCCGCTCGACAGCAGGCGCAGCGCGTGGATGCCGGTTTCCACCGCGAAGGCCCAGGTCGGGCCGGTGAGCCAGTGCGCGCCGTCGTAGATCGGCTCGCGGCTCAGCAGGGGGTCGCGCGGGTGCATGTAGAACGGTTTCTTCAGCGCGGCGGCGGTGGCCCAGAAATCGGCGAAGCGCGGGTCGTCGTAGTAGACGACAGTGTTCTCGTTGCCGACCTGCGAGAAGCCGTTGACCAGGAAGCCGTGGAAGCCCAGTTGCTTGACGCAGCGCTCCAGCTCGCGCGCGGCGGCTTCCGGGTCCTGCATCGGCAAGGCAGCGAATCCGCCGAAGCGCGTCGGATGGCGCTTGACCTGTTCGGCCAGCACGTCGTTGGCGCGCTGCGCCACGTCGTTGGCGCGCTTCGCATCGGGAATGCCCTGCACCGCCGGCGAGTTGAGCGAGAGGATCGAGAACGCCGTGCCCCACTCGTCCATCTGCGCGAGGCGCTGTTGCTCGAAGTCGAGCAGGTTGTTCTTCAGGCCCTGCCACACCTCGGGGCGGGCGTAGGCCTGCGAGTCGGCAATCGTGAGGTCGATCGCGAAGTGCTCTTCGAGCGCAATCTTGTTCTTCATGGGTGAATTCACTCCGGCTTGATGTTGAGTTTGTCCAGCACGTCCTGCCAGGTCTTGCGGTCGTCGGCGATGTAGCGCGCCAGCTGTTCGGGCGTTCCGGGACGCGGATAGGTGCCGAGCTCGCGCGACTTGGCGATCACGTCGGGCAGCAGCAATGCCTCGTTCATGTCCTTGTTGAGCTTCGCGAGTACCAGCGGGTCGACACCCTTCTTCGCGATCACCGCGAACCAGCCGTGCGCCACCGCGCCGGGCACCGTCTTGCTCGCGAGCGGGAACGGCTCCAGCCCCGCCTCGACGCGGTCGCCCATGCTGGCCAGGATGCGCATGCGTCCGCCCTGCACATTGCCCGCGACCACGTTGTAGGTCTCGACCATCATCTGGGTCTGGCCGCCCAGCGTGGCCTGCATTGCCTGCGCGCCGCCGGGGTAGTGCACCTCGAGGAACTGCGCGCCGGACTGCAGCCCGAGCAGCGCGGAGGCCAGGTGCGGCGCGGTGCCACGGCCGTTGTCGGCCACCTCGATGCCTTGCGGCTTGGCGCGCGCCGCAGCGATGAAGTCGGCCAACGTCTTGTAGGGCGAGTTGGCCGGCACCGCGAGCATGAAGGGCGCCACGGCCGCGAGCGTGACCGGCACGAAGTCGCGGTTGAAGTCATAGCTCACGCCCTTGATCGTGCTCGGCGCCACCGAGATCGCCGAGCCCTGCACGAAGCCGAAGGTGTAGCCGTCGGTGGGCGCCGCGAGGATCGCGTTCATGCCGATCACGCCGCTGCCGCCGGGCTTGTTGTCGACGATCACGCCTTGCCCCCACTTCTCGCCGAGTTTGGCGCCCACATGGCGGATCAGCACGTCGGGCGCCGACCCCGCGGGGAACGGCACCACGAAGCGCACGGCCTGCGCGGGCCACTTGGCAGCGGCGCCCTGCGCATGGGTCAGAGGCACCGCCGACAGAAGAGAAAGCGCCACCGCGATGGCACCTCGACGGGAAGGGTTCTGGCTCATGGTCGTCTCCATTTTTGCTTGATTATTCAAGCAATTGCGGCGGACTATATACTTGATTGTTCAAGCATGTTTACATGAAAACCCTGCCCCGCGATCACGACCTCGAGAAGGCCATTCCGTTCCTCCTGGCGCGCGCCGGTGCGCGCATGGGCAACGCCTTTGCGAAGGCGCTCAAGCCTTACGGACTCAGTCTCAGTGAATGGCGCCTGTGCGCGTCGCTGCAGCACACGCCGCACCAGACCCTGTCGGAACTGGCGACGCATGCATCGACCGATCTGTCGGCACTGTCGCGCATCGTCGACCGGCTGGCCGCGCAGGAACTGGTGGCGCGCGAGAAGTGCGACGCCGACAAGCGTGCAGTACGCATTGCGCTGACGGAGCGCGGCCTTGCGCTGACCTGCGAGCTGATTCCGCGCGCGCAGCATTACGAGGCGGTGGCGACCTGCGACTTCACGGCCGCCGAAGTGAAGACGCTGCGCGCGATGCTGTTGCGCCTCTACGCCAACGCGACGCCGCTCGCCTAAGCGAGCGGGCGTCTTTCCATCAGGCTGGCGAGACCTGCACCGTGGAAGCCGCGCGGCTTTCGGTGATCGCGAAGCGCACCGGCAGGAAACGCTCGATCACCGCGCAGTTGGTGCGCGTGTGCTCCGTCACCTCGCTGCAGGTGAAGGCGCAGGTCTTCTTGCCCTGCCACACCGCGAGTGCGAGCAGCAGCGCCAGTTGATCGGCCAGATGCGGCCCGACGGCCGCCTCGCTCTTCTGGAACGCGCGCAGTTCCTTCACGAGGCCATGCGCCACCTGCTCGGCGCTGAGCGTCTTCTCACCGAACGCCGTGAAGACCTCGGTGACGTGCTCGTAGGCCAGCGTCGCGAGCAACGCATTGCCAGGGCCTTCGTTCTGGCGCGCCGTGCCGAAGCGCAGCTGCTCGCCGGACCAGCCCATCGCACCGCCCAGCGTGTCGAGTTCGCGCGTCGGCACATGGCGCGGCAGGCCCGGTGCCAGGCATTCCGCGTAACCCGATTGCTGCGCGCCGCGCGTCATCAGGTCGAAAGGCTGCAGCGCGCCCATTGACGGCACGATGGTCGCTTCGACCTCGCCGCCACCGGCTGGATAGAAGCCGCAGCGGCGCAGCGTGAGCTGCAGGTCTGCGCCCAGTCGGCGCACCAGCGGCGCGAAAGCGCGCTCCAGGAAATGGAACGGCGGCGCCATCGGGTTGTGCGTGCCGCCGCTCAGGCGCACGTGGCTTGGTGCGCCGGCCAGCGACAGCGGCGGCAGCACGGTCTGCAGCACCAGCATGCAGCTGCCCGCGCTTGCAATCGCAAAGCGATAGTCGCCCGCGCGCACCGGGCCGGGCACGAAGCGCAGCGACTGCGAGCCAAGTTCGGCACCTTCGACCTGCGCGCCGCTGATCTCGGCCGCGGCATTCACGCACGCGAGGTGTTGGCGCATCAGGCCGGGCTTGGCACGGCCGGCGCGGATCTTCTCGATGGCCAGGGGCTGGCCCGTGACCACCGACAGCGCGAGGCTGGTGCGCAGGATCTGGCCGCCGCCCTTGCCTTGGGAACCGTCGAGTTCGATCATGCGCGGCCTCCTTCGTGCGAGGCCGATGCAGCGGCGTCGAAGCGCAGCACGGTCTCGCAAAGGAACGCATCGAGCCCCGACTCTTCGGCCTGAGGTAGCGGCGTCACCGGCTCGGCCGCGTTGGCCGCCAACTCGGCTGCGATAAACGCATGGATGCCCGACCAGCGCGGGCTGGTTGCAGCTTCGCCGGCACGCATCTTCACCTCGAGCAGTGCGTTGATCTCGTCGATCAGCGCGGCATCGCGCACGGCGTCGAGTGTCTTCTGCGCCAGGTCTGCGAAGCGCATCGGCGGCACGCCGGGCTGCGTGCGGATCCAGCGCGCGGCCAGCAGCGGGCGCAGCACGTAGAGGTACTTCTTGTAGTGCACCTCGTCGGCCTGCAGATGCTCACGAAAGTTCTTCTTCGCCATCGAGGCGTAGTGATGCCAGCCGCGCGCGTTCGAGAACACGGCCTCCGACAGCGCGCGAAAACGCGGCATCGCGATAGACGATGGGCGAGCGCAGCCATTCGAGCAGCGTCGGGTTCGACTCGCGCATCAGGCCCAGCGCCTTGCGCAGGTCCCAGCCGTTGACATCGAGGTCGCCGCTGATCGGCACCTCGATCACGTCGCGTCGCGGCATCACCGTGAGGTACCACGGCAGGCGGTTGACGTAGATGAAGCACACGTCGTAGTCGCTGTCGGGCGAGGCAAAGCCCCAGCCGCGGCTGCCGGATTCGCAGGCGAAGAGCACGGTGACGTCGTGGCGGGTTTCGATGGCGCGCAGGTTCTCCATGATCTCTGCGCGCATGGCAGGGTCGATCGGATGGGACGAGCGCAGGAATTCTTCGGTACTCATGAAAATCTCTTCTTCTTTTTTGCCTGATCTTCAGGCGTTGGCGACAGTCACCTTGCCAGCGCTGTCGAGTTCGTAAACGTCCAGGTCCTTCGCCAGGAACGCGTTGGCACGGTAGTGCACCTGGGTCTCGGCCATCAGCGCCGCCATCCCCTCTTCATTCTGGTGGCGCGCACTGAAGTGCGTGAGGACCAGGTTGGGCACCTCGGCGGACTGTGCGAACTCGGCCAACAAACGCGCGGAGCTGTGCATCGGACCAGGCCCGACCTTGTCGAGCACGTCCTGTGTGTAGGTGGCCTCATGCACAAGCAACTGCGCGCCTTTGCAGGCGTCGCGCAGCAATGCGGGCTCGGCGTTGTCGCCACCAAGCACGGCGCTCGCCGTGTCGATCTGCGTCTCCGCGAAATCGGCACTGCGCAGCACTGCGCCATTGAAAGGCACATCCTCGCCGTTCTGCAGCGCGCGCCAGGAAGGCCCCGGTGGCAGACCGGTGGCGCGCAATGCATCAGCCTTCAGCCGCACGCGCCGGGTTTCGACCTGCACGCGGTAGGCGTGGCTGGGCACACGGTGGCGCAGCACATGGCGTTCGATGCGCAGCCCCGGTGCTTCATACACCAGCGGCCGGGCTTCGAGGTTCACGTGCTCGACGTCATAGGGCAGATGCAGGTCCGTCAGCTGACGAGTCGCCTGGAACCATTCCCAGACCGGCAGCGGCGCGATCAGCTTCAAGGACTTCGAACGATTGCCCATGCCAGCGCTCGCGAGCAGCCCCGGCAGACCGTAGCAATGATCGCCGTGTACATGCGTGATGCAGACAGCGGCCAGGTCGTGCAGGGACAGCGGTGTTTGCAGCAAACGATGCTGCGTGCCTTCACCGCAGTCGACGAGAAACCAGTCAGGGCCAAGCACGGTCTGCACCGCGAGGCCGGAGACGTTTCGCTGGCGCGTGGGGGCGCCGGAAGATGTTCCAAGGAAGGTGAGCTTCAACATCATCGATACACCCTCGCTCCGCGTGCCAACGCCCTCGTCGCGACATCCGCCGCCTCGCGCTCCCAGCTGCGGTAACCGTGTCCACGGGAACGCCCGGCCACGAAGGCCTCGAGCTGCGCGATCTGCTCGGGACCGCCCCAGCACCCCATCACCTCGATCGCGACCACGCGCAAGCTGCGCCACTTGCTCTGCAACGCGGCTTCGACCTGCGCCTGCGGCTCGGGTGTCGGCTTGCCGGAAGCCAAAGCACGCAGCCGAGTCACTTCCTCGCGCAGCAGGTTGGCGCCCGCGTGCGCCGAGGCGGCAACGCGCAACGCGCGACGGGCTTGCCGACACGCACGGCAGCGGACAGCCTGGCTGTAGACGGAGCCTTGCGCAGTCTCGTACCACCACTTCTGCTGCTTGGCCGTCCACACCTCTTCGGCGCCGCAGTCGCGGCAGATATATGCCTGATCGAGATAGAAGTCCGGCATGTCGCCGTACATGGCGTTGTAGCGCACAAGCCGGGACTTGTCGGCCAGCTCCAGACCCTGCAGAGGTCCTTCAGCCGATAGCTTCCTCGCATCCTGCACGCGCAGTCGCGCCTCCAGCGCAGCGGCGCGTTCGATGCGGCGCGCCTTGATCTCGGTGCGGCGTTGCTTGTTGCTCTTCATGGTTGCAATCTCGAAATTCGATTCTCAGATGACATGGAATGCGCGCAGGTGGTACTCGACCATTTCCGGAAACCCGTACGGCAAGAGCCCCTTGGGGCGATCCGCAGGCAGCAGTTTTTCTCTCTTTTCCCAAAGCGATGCCAACCTGGCGCTCTGCAGTGCCCGTGGCTGAACATAGCAATTCCCCATGGCGTTGATCCACGCGTGCAGTTCGTTCGTGATGCCCTCAGCGAGCTCGCCCGAAGGAGTACCGGCTTCCAGAAGTTCGAAGACGAACAGCAGGCGATCCCAAGGCGATCCGCAGCCGAGCATTGCGAGGACATCCCTTGCGAGCTCCCGGCGCTCCAGGCCCAGACGCATCAACGCGTCCAGGTTCGGCAAGGGTGCGCCGCGACGTACATGCTCAACAGCGAGCCGGCGCACCCTGGGCGACACATCGACCAGGATCTCCAGCAGTTCCGCGCCGACCGCGTCCCCCTTCGCCTCGAACAGCACCAGCCAACGTGCGAGGCGCCGCAGCGCCACCACCGCGACGCCACCAAAGCCCACGCCAGAACGAGCGCCTGCGGATCCTTCAGCAAAGACAGCACATGGAGCGCTGCGACTCGCAGCCGTGCATCGCTTGCAGACGCGCTCAGGATCTCCTTCGCACGATCTGCAATCACGTCTCTTCCCGCGACCAACGCCCCGACCGCCAGCGAGCGCACGGCCGAGCTCCGGTCGAAGCACATCGTGCGGACGAAGGGCTGCGCGTCGCCGTCCGCAGCCGCAAGCAACTCGCGCATGGCCGTCGTTTTCACGCGAGGCAAGCGGGAGCGCAATGCAGCTTCGAGCACTTTGCGGCGATGTGCCGGTTCTCGCAACTGTTCGGCGGTCTGCAAGCAAAGCTGCGACGTCAGCAATTCGTTGGAGCGAAGGCCTCGGCACAGGATTTCCACCAGCGCAGTTTCGGTGTGCGACTGCCTGAGCCGCAGGGTGAACATCCAGCGCCGCATCGCGCTGTCCGGCGAACGCGCATGCTGCTCCAGCGCATCGACGTTTCGCGCCAGGAATTCCTCGATGGCAGCGATCAGCTCGCGCAAGTCCGCTCGTCGGATGCGATAGGCAAAAGCCAGCTCAGGCAACGCATGCGCCCACTGCGCGATGAACTCGTCGCGCATGAGGGCCACGAGCCCCTTCTGCGCGGCCTGGCTCACCTGCGACACCCAATCTCCGGTGCGCACCAGCAGGGGCGCGATGGCCCTCGGGTCGGCGCGGCGTGCCAATTCGTCAACAGCCGCCTGACACTGGAATCCAGTGTACGCGCAAGCAAGCTCCGCCAGCGCTTCGAACGAAAGCACAGAAACATCTGCCTTCGGTGCCGCCTCGATCCTTGTTTTCCACCACGTCATCGCTCTGTCCTTTCCTCGGCGCCTGCAGATTGCACCGCCTCCATCTGCCAGGGCGATGAACTCGCCCTGGCCCTACCCCTTCACGCAAACAACCTGCTTGAGCGTGTAAACCACCTCCACCAGGTCCTCCTGCGCCTCCATCACCGCGTCGATGTCCTTGTAGGCCATCGGGATCTCGTCGATCACGTCGGCGTCCTTGCGGCATTCCACGCCTTCGGTCGCGGCGATCTGGTCGGCGACGGTGAAGAGCTTCTTCGCCTTGGTGCGGCTCATCTTGCGACCCGCGCCGTGGCTGCAGCTCATGAAGCTCTCGGGGTTGCCCTTTCCGCGCACGATGTAGCTCTTGGCACCCATGCTGCCGGGGATGATCCCGAGTTCGCCGGCCTTGGCGCTCACCGCGCCCTTGCGGGTGATGAGCACGTCTTCGCCGAAGTGCGTTTCGCGGCTCACGTAGTTGTGGTGGCAGTTCACCGCTTCCACATGCGCCTCGAAAGGCTTGGCGATGATCTTGCGCGCGGCCGCAACCACGCGCTGCATCATCACTTCGCGGTTCGCACGCGCGAACTTCTGAGCCCAGCCCACCGCGCGCACGTAGTCGCCGAAGTACTTGGCGCCTTCCTCGAAGTACGCCAGGTCCTGGTCGGGCAGGTTGCGCTGGTGCAGCTCGGCGTCCTTCTTCGCGAGTTCGATGAAGTGCGTACCGATGGCGTTGCCCACGCCACGCGAACCCGAGTGCAGCATGAACCACACGGCGCCCGCCTCGTCGAGGCACACCTCGATGAAGTGGTTGCCGGTACCCAGCGTTCCCAGGTGCTTGTGGTTGTTCGTGTTCTTAATGCGCGGGTAGTCCTCGCAGATCGCGTCGAACTCGTCCACCAGCAGGGCCCAGGCCGCATCGGTTTCGTCGGGCGGCGTTTCCCACGAGCCCTTGTCGCGGCCCATGCGCTTGGGGTTCGATCCGTGCGGCACGGCCTTCTCGATCGCGGAACGCAGCGGGCCCAGGTTGTCGGGCAGGTCGCGTGCGTTGAGCGTGGTCTTGCAGGCCATCATTCCGCAGCCGATGTCCACGCCCACGGCGGC
>CAMATD010000164.1 GCA_945860785.1 Variovorax sp. YR752
CCCGGTGCCCTGTGCACGAGGGCAGGCGGCTGGTGTGCGGCCGATCAACAAGTGCTCTGAGCGATCACGCCGGCGGTGTGCTCTGCGCAGCGAAATAAAGGAGGAGGCATGCGGCCTTAGGCCGCGCCGGGGGACATTCGCGGAGCAGACACACCGTCGGCGTGAGCGCTCCCTGAATGACCCCCAACGCAACGAATCGAAACCCCTGTCGTGGCAGTCATTGAAGACTCCCAGACGAAGTAGCGTGGCGCATGATGTCCCCCGAGTTGATGGACTCGCCCTCCAGCGTGGCCACGATGGCACCGCCCGAGAACACCGCAACGCGGTCGCACATGCCCACGATCTCGGGCAGCTCGCTCGAAATCATGATGATGGCCTTGCCCTGCTGCGTCAGTTCGCGCATGAGGCCGTAGATTTCGACCTTGGCGCCCACATCGATGCCGCGCGTGGGCTCGTCGAAGATCAGCACTTCGCTGGCGTGGCCGAGCCAGCGCGCGATCACCACCTTCTGCTGGTTACCGCCCGAGAGCGTGGCCACGCGCGTCTCGATGCTTGGCGCCTTCACGCCGACGCGCTTGGCGAGTTCGCCGGCCGACCGCTTCTCCGACTTCTGGCTCACGAGCCCACCGCTCTTGTGCTTGCCGAGGTTGTTCATCGAGATGTTGAAGCGAATCGTGAAGTCGGTGATCAGCCCTTCGACCTTGCGGCTTTCGGGCAAGAGGCCAATGCCGTTCTCTAGCGCCTGCGTCGGGTCGTTGAGGCGCACCGGCTTGCCGTTGCGCAGCACGGTCTTGCGATGCACGCGGTCGGCGCCCATCATCCCGAGCGCGAGCTCGGTGCGGCCCGAACCGACGAGTCCCGCGAAACCGAGGATCTCGCCCTCGTGCAGATCGAAGCTGTTCACCGGCCCGCCCTTGGCAAGCTGGATCTCCGGCACTTCGAGCACCTTGCGCCCGCGCGGCGCGGGCTGCGGCTTCGGCGGAAAGTTGTGTTCGATCTTGCGGCCGACCATCATCTCGACCAGCGCATCCACATCGGTTGCGCCCACCTCCGCATGCCCCGCGTTGGCGCCGTCGCGCAGCACGCTGATGCGGTCGCACACCTCGAAGATTTCGTCCAGGTGGTGCGAGATGAAGATCATCGCCACGCCCTTGGCGCGCAACTCCCGCATGATCTTGAACAGGTACCCCGCCTCGTTCGGCGTGAGCGTGGCGGTCGGTTCGTCGAGCACCAGCAACCGCGCCTTCAGCGACAGCGCCTTGCCGATTTCCACGAACTGCTGCTGCGCCACCGAGAGCCTGCAGATCGGCACATCGAGGTCGATCTGCACGCCGAGCTCATCGAAGAGGGCGTGCGCCGAACGCTTCATCGCCGCCTTGTCCATCAGCCCGAAGCGGTTCTTCAGATAGCGGCCGAGAAAGATGTTCTCCACCGCGTTCAGGTACGGAATGAGACTGAACTCCTGGAAGATGATGCCGACGCCCGCCGCGATCGCGTCGCTGTAGCCCGCGAACTGGCGCTCGCTGCCCTCGATGAAGATGCGCCCCTCGTCGGCCTGGTAGATGCCGCCGAGGATCTTCATCAGCGTCGACTTGCCCGCGCCGTTCTCTCCGAGCAGCGCGTGCACCTCGCCCTTGCGGATCGAGAGGTCGATGCCCGAGAGCGCCTTCACGCCCGGAAAGCGCTTGGACACGCCTTCCAGCCGGAGCATTTCTTCGCCTTCTTCTGCGGAGGTCATGGCCCGGTCCGGTTACCAGGTGAAGGTCTTCGCGCCTTCGGCGTCGATCAGCTTCACGTCGACCGGCACGGCGGCTGGCACATTGGCACCCCACTTCTTCGCAAGCGCAATGCCGATGGCCAGGCGAATCTGGTCGCGCGGGTACTGCGCCGTGGTCGCGATGAATTTCGAGCCCGGCTTCTGCATCGCCTTGATGGCTTCGGGCGCACCGTCCACGCTGGTGAGCTTCACGTCCTTGCCGCTGGCGTCGATGGCCGCGAGCGCGCCCATCGAGCCACCGTCGTTCACGCTGAAGATGCCCTTCAGGTTCTTGTTGGCTTGCAGGATGTTTTCGGTCACGGTGAGCGCGGTGGCGCGTTCCTGCTTGCCGTTCTGCGTGCTCACCACCTTGATGCCGGGGTACTTGGCGAGCGCTTCGCGGCAGCCCTTCACGCGCTCCAGGATCGGCACGACCGGAATGCCGTCGAGGATCGCCACATCGCCTTTTTCGCCGATGTTCTTTGCGAGGTATTCGCAGGCGAGGCGGCCGGCGTCGGTGTTCTTCGAGCCGACGAACGAGTCGACCGGGCCCTGCGCATTCGCATCCACCGCCACCACGATCAGCCCGGCCTTCTTGGCCGAGCGCACGGCCGACTGCACGCCGGTGGAGTCGGTCGGGTTCAGCAGCAGGATGTCGACCTTCTTCTGGATCATGTCCTCCACGTCGCCGATCTGCTTGGCCACGTCGTGCCGCGCGTCGGTGGTGACCACGGTCGCGCCGATGCTGGCCGCGGCTTCTTCGAGTGCCTGCTTCATCGTCACGAAGTAGGGATTGTTCAGTTCCTGGAAGGTCATGCCGATGCGCAGCGGCTGCTTCGGCGCTTGCGCCTGTGCAGCGGAAGCACCGCAGACCAGTGCGGCAACGAGGGCGGTGGCTTTGAGAAGGTTCTTCATGGTGGCTGTCTCCTTGAGGTTGTGACTGTCGAAAAACGCGGACAAAGGCTCGCCCCACGCGGCGCCCGAAGCGCCGCGCCGGTGACGACACGGGGAAACGGTGAGAGCCGGCTACGCCGAGCTGGCGGCACGCGAGGCCTTGGCCTGCATGCAATGGAAGTTGCGGAACTTGGTCGGCGGCATGCGCTTGTGCAGCAGGAACTGTCGGTTGAAGTTCGACACGTTGTTGAAGCCCACGTCCATGCAGACGTCGAGCACCGGCTTCTCGCTGTTGGTGAGAAGCTCGCAGGCGCGGCTGATGCGCAGCCGGTTCACGTAGCGCACGAACGACTGGCCCGTGTGCTTGCGGAACGAGCGCGAGAACGCGCTCGGGCTCTGGCCCACCAGCTCGGCCAGCATCGGCTCGCGCAGGTCGTCGCCGAGGTTGGCCGCGATGTGGGCCAGCACGTTATTGATGGCGTGCGACATGAAGGCCTTGGGGTCGGGCTTGAACGCGGGGCTCGCGAGCCGCTGGCGGTCGCTGCTGTCGACCAGCAGTTCGAGCAGCGAGAGCAGCAGGATCACGCGGCGCAGCCCGCGCGCTTCGAGCAGCGACTCCATGATCGGCTTGGCCGCGATGGCGGTCTCGGCGGAGAACAGGAGGCCCGAGCCCGACTCGGCCAGCAGCGGCGCGATGCGTTCGAACTCGGGGAAGGCGGCGCCCATGTTCTCCACCAGTTCGGCCGGAAACTGGATCACGATGCCGCGCCGCTCGACACTCTGGCCCGCGGGCACGTCGCTGATCCAGTTGTGCGGCAGGTCGGGGCCCATGAGCACGAGGTTGCCGGGCTCGAAGTGGCCGCCGACGAAATAGACGCCCCGCGTCTCCACGATCAGCTGGATCTCGTACTCGGGGTGGAAATGCCAGCGCACCGTGTGATACGGATAGCCGTGCGCCCAGGCGGTGAACGATTCATCGCTGCGGACTTCGACGATTTCCAGGTCAGGTTGCATGGCGATTTCTTTTCCTTGTCTCTTTGTTGTGGTTGGCGACGTGTGACAGCGTGGGGCGGACTGTACGAATCGCCCAGGACGCCAACAACCAGAGATAGGACCTAAAGTTGATACTTTCTTGACCTTTACGCAAGCCCATGGTCGCAGGCATTGCATCGCAGCAAAGCCCTTTCTCCTCGGGAGAGAGGGTGCGCCGCAGGGCAATTGCTGCACTGCGGAAAGTGCCGGAAATGCCGTGTCAAGAATTCATAGGTGTTTTCCCGCCCAGGAAGGACGGGCGACGGGCACGGCACACTCTGGCGCCATGACGAACACCGCTTCTTCTTCTTCGTCCTCTGCCGCGCCGGCCGCCGCGGGCCCGCTGGCCGGCCTCAAGGTCGTCGAGCTCGGCCAACTGATCGCCGGCCCCTTCGCGGCCCGCACGCTGGCCGACTTCGGCGCCGAGGTGGTCAAGATCGAGCCGCCCGGCGCGGGCGACCCGCTGCGCACCTGGCGGCTGCTGAAGGACGGCACCTCCGTCTGGTGGCAGGTGCAGTCGCGCAACAAGCGCTCGCTGGCGCTCGACCTGCGCGAGCCCGAGGCGCAGGCCATCGTGCGGCAGCTCGCGGCCGAGGCCGATGTGCTGATCGAGAACTTCCGCCCCGGCGCGATGGAAGGCTGGGGCCTGGGCCCCGACGATCTGCTGGCCGCCAACCCTGCGCTCGTGATGCTGCGCATCAGCGGCTACGGCCAGACCGGCCCCTACCGTGACCGGCCGGGCTTCGGCGTGGTGGCCGAGGCCATGGGCGGGCTGCGCCAGCTTACGGGCGAACCCGGCCGCGTGCCGGTGCGCGTGGGAGTCTCCATTGGCGACACGCTGGCTTCGCTGCACGGCGTGATCGGTGTGCTGATGGCAATGCAGCACCGCCACGCCACGATCAGCGCCGAATATCCGAAAGGCAAGGGCCAGGTGATCGACGTGGCGCTCTACGAGGCGGTCTTCAACTGCATGGAAAGCCTGCTGCCCGAGTACGGCGCTTTCGGCGCGGTGCGCGAGGCGGCTGGCAGTGCGCTGCCCGGCATTGCGCCAACCAATGCTTATCGCTGCGCGGACGGCGGCTACGCCATCGTGGCGGGCAACGGTGACAGCATCTTCAAGCGCCTCATGGAATGCATCGGCCGGCCCGACCTGGCGGCCGACCCGGCGCTGGTCGGCAACACGGGGCGAGTGGCACAGGTGGAGATGCTCGACGCCGCCATCGGCGACTGGGCCGCCGCGCGCACGGTGGACGAAGTGCTCGCCGCACTGGCCGCCGCACAGGTGCCGGCCGGCCGTATCTACACCATCGCCGACATCGCGGCCGACCCGCACTACGCCGCGCGCGGCATGCTGCAGCAGGTGCAGATGCCCGACGGCAGCGCGCTCGCGGTGCCGGGCTTTGTGCCCAAGCTGTCGCTCACGCCGGCCAGCCACCGGCACAACGCGCCGGCGCTGGGGGCGGACACGGATGCGGTGTTGAAGGAGATCGGCCTGAGCGCCGAGCAGATCGCCGCGCTGCACGCGCGCGGGATCGTCGGTTAACGGCGCGGGCTGGGTCAGGCGCGCAGCGATTCGATGAGGTCGATGTACTTCTGCTTGGCCTCGTCGGCGCTCGCACCCTTCTGGGCCGTCCACGCATCCCACTTGCGCGGGCCACGATGTCGCTGAAGCTGGGCTTCTTGGCGGCGTTGTCGCCTTCGGTGGCCTGCTTGAAGAGGCCGTAGATCTTGAGCAGCGTCGGGTTGTCGGGGCGCTCGGCCAGCAGCTTGGAGTTGGCCTGGGCGGCTTCGAATTGGGCGTTGAGGTCGGACATGGTGGGTGGGAAGAGGAAGAGCTGAAACGGCGATCTTAATAACGCCCAGCCTGTCGCCCGGATGCCATGCCTCGCCGCTACGATGGCGCCGATCGCCGCATGGTCGGCGGCGATCTCGATTCCAGGGGCATTCATGAGAACAACCGCATTCCTGTGCGCTGCATTGCTGCAGCTCTCTTTGATCTGTACGCAGGCCCACGCCGCGCTTCACGAGGAACAGCTGGACGTTCCGGTCAAGGTCAGCGATGCCTATGGCAAGAGCATCGAACAGTCCATCAAGCTGACTGTCTTCTGGGACGATGCGAACCCCACACCGGCGCCTTTGCTCGTTCTCAATCATGGCCGTGCGGCGGAGGCGGCCGAGCGCGCCAACATGGGACGTGCCCGGTACTCGGTGGCATCCCGTTACTTCGTTGCGCAGGGCTTCGTCGTGGCGGTTCCGACCCGCATCGGCTACGGTGTGACAGGCGGCGAAGACGTGGAAGACAGCGGCAAATGCAGCGCCAAGCGCTACGAGCCCGCCTACGCCGCGGGACTGGCACAAACGCTTCAGGTGCTCGAGGTGATGCGAAGCCAGCCTGGCGTCGATCCGTCGCGCACCGTCGTCGCCGGACAGTCATTCGGCGGGACGCTTGCCATCACGGCTGCCGCACAGAACCCCGGGGGCGTCGTTGCCACCATCAATTTCGCGGGCGGCGGTGGCGGCAACCCGAAGACGCAGCCGCAGCGCCCCTGCGCGCCGCAGGCGCTGGAACGCATGTTCGGCCAGTACGGAAAAACGGCGCGCCTGCCGACGCTGTGGATCTACACCGAAAACGACCAGTACTTCGGCCCCAGCTATCCGCAGGAATGGTTCAAGGCTTTCAAGGATGCGGGCGGCAAGGGCGAGTTCACGCAGTTTCCCCCGCACGGCGATGACGGGCATGCGCTGTTCACGCGCTTTCCCGAGGTCTGGCAGCCGCGTGTTCGGGAGTTCCTGGATCAGGTCGGGTTTGCCCGCGCGCCAAGGAAGGCGACGAACTGAGGAGCAGCGCCCGGCAACGCGTCAGTCCCTCAACCCCGCCCGCGCCAGCTCCACATCCAGCCGCTCCCGCGCATCCGCCGGCTTCAGCGCCGCCGCCTTTTCGTAGAGCTGCGTGGCCTCGCCCATGCGCGAATCGCCGTGCAGCATCAGCAGGGCGCGGGCGTATTCCATCATCCCGGCGGGCGAATGGGGGTGCTGTTCGAGCCCGCGCTCGAACAGCTCCACCGAAGTCTCGGCGCGCACGCCGTAGGTCATGCGCCCGACCAGCGCGCCCACCTTGTCGATCACCTCGGCATGGAAGGCCGCCAGCGTGACGTGCGCGTCGGCGTGGTTGGGCTGCAGCTCGATCACGCGCTCCAGCGCGCCCTTGAGCTTGGTGCCCAGGCCCTGCGCCAGCGCGCGCGCCACGCTGATGCCCTGGCTGTAACGGCCCAGCGCATAGGCCTGCCAGTAGAGCGCCTGGCAGTTCTCGGGTTCGGCGACGGCCTGCGCGCCGGCGCGTTCGATCACCTGGCGGAACATCGAGAGCCGGATGGCTTCGCGCGGTTCGAGGTAGTTGGCGTAGATGGCAGTGGCCTGGTTGGCGAGCACGAGGCCTGCGGAACCGTGCAGCAGGCCGATGGCGGCGGCACGTTCGAATTCGCCGCTGTGGTACAGCGCCCAGCCTTCGGCCAGCGGCGCGTCGGCGTCCGGGGGTGGCAGGTCGTGGCCGGCGTGCAGGCGCGGCCAGTGCGGCAGCACGCTGCGGGCGTCGAAGCGCGGCACGTCGGCGTAGGGCAGGGGTGTCCAGGGCTCCGCGTTCGCGGCAACCGGGCTGGAGGACATCAGCGAAAGCGGTTTGAAATCGGGGTGGGGCATGGTTGTCTAGGTCGCCATATCGACAGTCGGTGCCACGTTGCTGGGAGCGTCTTCGCCGTTGTAGGCATTGCTGAGAGTCAGCAGATGCCGTCGCTGCTCACGCTCGAGGTAGGGCGCGAGCAGGTGCAGGGTGTGATGGCCGCCGCGCATCAGCGCGCCCTGGGCATGCGCCGGTTCGAGCGCCTCGCGCGGGTTGCGCACGTATTCGTAGCTGAGCCAGTAGGTCAGCACCACGACCATGCTCTGGGCCAGGGGGTCGACCTCGTGGGCATTGATGTCGAGGTGGCCGGCGCGGCTGAGGCCCGCGATCAGCTGGCGGATGGCGCGGGCCTTGTTCTTGAGCACCAACTGGAACTGGGTCTCGAGGCGCCGGTTCTTGCTCAGCAGGTCGTTCAGGTCGCGGTACAGGAAGCGGTAGCGCCAGATCAGCTCGAACAGGCTGTGCATGAAGAACTAGGCGTCCTCCACGTCGTGCACGCCCTCGCTCGCGTGGAGCAGCTCGTTGAGCTCGGCTTCGTAGCCCTCGTAGAGCTTGTTGATCAGCTCTTCCTTGGCGGGGTAGTGGTAGTAGAGATTGCCCGGACTGATGTTGAGCTCGCTCGCCACCAGCGTGGTGGAGACGTTCGGCTCCCCGAAGCGGTTGAACAGATCCAATGCGGCTTCGAGGATGCGTTGCGCTGTGCGGCGTGGCGCCTTCTTTGCCATGTCGGTGCCCCCGGTGTGTCTCTTGGTTTCGTGGGGACACTCTAGCGTATGTGCACCGCACCATGAACGGTGCGGGACATGATTTGCGGCGCTGATTTTTTTGTGCAGTGCCGCAATTTCGACAAGGTCAGCCGGCCTTGGGGCGGCGTAAGGTTTTCTTTGCCGCGGGCGGCGGTGCGGTCTTGCGCGCCATCGTCTTGCGGGCGGCTCGCGCGGGGGAGGACGCGGCATCCTTGGCGCCGCCTTGCTTCAGCTGGGCTTCGAGGGCCTCGACACGGGCCTGCAGCGCGGTCATGTCGGCGGCCGAGGGCGCGCCGAGTTTTTCGAGGGCACGTGCCACGCGTTCTTCAAAAATGTTTTCGAGCTTGCCCCACTGGCCGGCAGCCTTGGTGCCGAACTCGCTGGCGAAGCCGCTCATGCGCTGCTGGGCCTGGGCCAGGGTTTCTTCGGCGGCCGCCTGGGTCTTCTTCTGCATGCCGGCGCCGTCCTTGACCAGGGCCTCGAAGGCCTTGCTGCCTTCCTGCTGCATCTTGGCGAAGGCGCCGAGGCCGGCGAGCCAGATCTGCTGGGCGGAGTCCTTGATGCGGTCGGAGGCCTTGTTGCTGTCGTCGTCCTGGGTAGCCATGCGGATGTTCCTTGAAAGAGGTCGAGTCGCAGGACTCTAGCCGTCTGCGGCCCCTCTCGTTAGAGCTTTCCGCCTAGTCGCGTGGGGTCAGGGCGTTGCGCCAGCGGCGCGGCTGGCGTCGAGGTGCGCCTTGGCGCGCTCGGCCAGCGCCATTTCGCCGGGCGTTCCGGGCACAAAGGCTTCCACCTGCAGCGGCCGTCCGTGCGAGTCGACCGAGACGAAAACGACCAGGCACTCGGTGGTCTTTTCCATCGAGCCGCCCTTCATGTCGCCGCTGCGCACCTCGACCGAGATGTTCATGCTGGTAGTGCCGGTGTAGGCGAGGCGGGCTTCGACCTCGACGAGGTCGCCGATCATGATCGGCCGGTGAAAGCGGATGCTGCCGATGAAGGCGGTGACGCAGTAGCGCTTGGCCCAGCTTGGTCGCGCAGGCGTAGCCGGCTTCGTCGATCCACTTCATGACCGTGCCGCCGTGGACCTTGCCGCCGAAGTTGACGGTGCTGGGCTCGGCGAGGAAGCGCAGGGTGATGGAAGACATGGGGCCGCCTTTGTGTGTGGGCTGTGGGGTGGGGTGTCGCGATTATGCGAGCGCCCGCTTTCCGCCCAGGGGACCGCCCATCGCCCCGGTGTGTGCGCTCATCCGCCGCTGAACAACTGGTGCAGGGTGCGGCGCAGCCAGGCGTTGCCGGCATCGGCGTGGAAACGCTCGTGCCAGTGCTGCTTCACCGCGTAGGCCGGCAGCGCGAAGGGCGGCTCCAGCAGCTTCACGGGCTCCTGCGTGGCCAGCACCTGGCCGAGGATGCGGGGCACGACCACGATCAGCTCGGTGTGGGCCACGATCCGGGCCACGCTCAGGAAGCTCGACAGGCTCGCTACCACGTCGCGCTTGAGGCCCAGGCGCGCGATCGTCTTGTCGACGATGGCATGGCCCGTGCCCGAGGATGCGACCACGGCATGCGCCTCGGCCTCGAAGCGCTTGCGCGTGAGCCGCTCACCGATGCGCGGGTGGTTGCGAGCCGCCAGGCAGACGAAGTTCTGCATGAACAGGGTCTGCTGGTAGAAGCCCGCGTCCAGCTGCGGCATGAAGCCGACGGCCAGGTCCACCGCGCCGTCTTCCAGTCGGCGGCCGCTTTCGGTCGAGATGATCTCGGTTTCGATGCGCACGCCCGGCGCCTCGTGCCGCAGATGGTCGAGCAGGCCGGGCAACAGCACCACCTCGCTGATGTCGGTCATGCAGATGCGAAAACTGCGCGCGGCCGTGGCGGCGTCGAACACGGTGCGGCCTCCCTTGGCGCGATTGAGCCGGTCGAGGATGTCGAGCACCAGTGGCTGGGTCTGCCGCGCATAGGGCGTCGGCTCCATGCCGCGGGAGGTGCGCACGAACAGCTTGTCGCCGAAGTGCACCCGCAACCGGGCCAGCGCGGTGCTGGCGGCCGACTGCGAGATGCCGAGCCTTTCGGCCGCGCTCGAGACGTTGGCCGTCTTGTAGACCTCGTCGAAAACCGACAGCCATTCGAGATCGAGTTGTGCCATGTGCCACCTCTGTTGTCGTCACCACTATTGAAAAACAGGATCGGAGCTATTACCAGGACCCCATTGCATCAATAGTAGTACAGGCGGAAGATCGCTTCACGCCAATAACGACGAAGAGACACCGATGACCGTTGCCCGCCCCGATCCCGCGCTGGTCGACAAGCTCGCTCGAAGTGGACGGTCAGGTGCGCCAGAACAGCGACATCGCGAACCTGATCTGGTCGGTCAACGAAGTGATCGCCAATCTCTCGACGCTCTTCACGCTGCAGCCGGGCGACCTGATCTTCACGGGCACGCCTGAAGGCGTGGGCGCGGTGAAGGCCGGGCAGACGATCAAGGTGAGCATCGAGCGGCTGCCTTCGCTCACCGTTCGCATCGACTGATCACGCCAAGTGCAGAGGCCCCGCGATGAGCACATCTCCCACGAAGAATCCGCCCAGCGTGTTGCTCGTCGGCGGCGGCATCGGCGGCATGGCTGCCGCGTTGGCGCTCGCACGCCTGGGCGTTTCCATCGATCTGCTCGAACAGAGCGCCGCCATCGGCGAGATCGGCGCCGGCCTGCAGCTCGGCCCCAATGCCTTCGCGGCGCTCGATGCACTGGGCGTGGGCGACGCGGTGCGCAAGGGTTCGGTCTTTACGGACCGGCTGGTGATGATGGATGCGGTCGATTGCGGCGAAGTGGCTTCGGTGCCCGTGGGCGAAGCCTTCCGCGCGCGCTTCAGGAATCCGTATGCGGTGAGCTACCGCGCCGACCTGCACGGCGCGATCCACGAGGCCGTGAAGCAGCATCCGCTGATCCGCTTTCACACCTCGGTGCAGGTCGATGCCATCGACACCGGCGCGCACGGTGTCACGGCGGTCACGCGCGATGGCCGGCGCTTTCAGGCCGACGCCATCGTCGGCTGCGACGGTGTGAAGTCGGTGGTGCGCGCGAAGCTCATCGGCGATGCGCTGCGCGTCTCGGGCCACGTCGTGTATCGCGCCGTCGTGCCCGCGGCCGACATGCCCGTCGACCTGCGCTGGAACGCGCCCGTGGTCTGGGCCGGCCCCAACTGCCACCTCGTGCATTACCCGTTGCGCCATGGCGAGCAATACAACCTCGTCGTCACCTTCCACAGCCGCGATCAAGAAGAGTGGGGCGTCACCGACGGCAGCAAGGAAGAAGTGCTCTCGTACTTCGAGGGCGTGCATGCGCGTCCGCGCCAGCTGCTCGACCGGCCGACCTCGTGGCGCCGCTGGAGCACGGCCGACCGCGACCCGGTCGAGCGCTGGAGCGACGGCCCGGCCACGCTGCTCGGCGATGCGGCGCATCCGATGATGCAGTACCTCGCGCAGGGCGCATGCATGGCGCTCGAAGATGCGGTGACGCTGGGCGCCGCGGTGCAGGCCTGTGATTTCGACATGACCGCCGCCTTCAAGCTGTATGAAGCAGCACGCGTCGCCCGCACCGCGCGGGTGGTGCTGTCGGTGCGCGAGATGGGGCGCATCTATCACGCCAAGGGCGTCGAGCGCCTGGTGCGCAACAGCCTCTGGGTGGGGCGCACGCCCGAGCGCTTCTACGACGCCGTCGAATGGCTCTATGCTTGGCGGCCCGAGCATTGCCTGGACGACGCGCCGGCATCGGTGCAACCTGTCGCGGTGTCCGGCGCCGATACGGCCGCCGTGCTTTCGTCGCACTGAAACGAGTTTCTTCCATCATCACCATTCGAGGCCGAAGGCCCAGGAGACAAGACATCATGAATTTCTCGCGCGCATTGCTGACGGGCATCCTCGCCCTGACCACGGCTACCGGCGCCATGGCGCAGGCGGCTGACTTCCCGAACAAGCCGGTGACGCTGGTCACGCCCTTCGCCGCCGGCAGCGGCCCCGACGCGGTGCTGCGCCTCGTCTCCGACAAGCTCTCGCGCCTGTGGAACCAGCGCGTGGTGGTCGACAACAAGCCCGGCGGCGGCGGCTTCATCGCCATCGACCAGGCCCGCCGCGCCGCGCCCGACGGCTACACGCTGCTGCAGCTCGACAGCGAACACATCGCCGCGCTGCCGCACCTCTACAAGTCGCGCAATTTCGTGACGCTGCAGCACTTCGACCCGGTGGCCTCGCTGTTCCGCACGCCCTTCTTCGTCGCCGTGGGCACCGATTCGAAGTGGAAGACCATGAGCGACCTGATCGCCGCCGCCAAGGCGGAGCCGGACGCCATCGTCTACGGCTCGTGGGGCGTCGGCAGCCCCGGCCACCTGGGCGCGCAGCAGCTCGAAGCGCTCACCGGGATCCGCATGCGCCATGCGCCGTACCGCGAGGTCTCGCAGCTGTTCTCCAACGTGGGCGCCGGCGACGTGCCATGGAGCTTTGCGAGCATTCCGTCGAGCCAGGGCATCTACAAGGCCGGCAAGCTGCGCTACATCGCCATCGCGGCGCCCAAACGCATTCCGCAGATGCCCGACGTGCCGACCATGGCCGAGTCCGGCGGACCGGCCTCGCTGGAGGTCAATTCCTTCGTCTCGCTGCTCGCGCCCAAGGGCGTGCCGGCGGCCATCAAGGCAAAGATCAATGCCGACGTGGCCAAGGTCATTGCCGATCCCGAGATCCGCGCGCGCTTCGACACCTTCGCCTTCGAGCCGCTGGCCTGGTCGCCGGAGGAGATCGAGCGCAACGCGCAGGCGAAGTCGAAGGTGTATGGCGAGCTGGTGCGCAGGGGCAACATCAGCCTCGAATAGAGAGGGGCGTGTCTTGCCCGCTGTTCCCTTAGGCAGTTAAGCTGGCTTTCTTTGCATTTTGTTAACTTTCTCACTTCTTTTCGCCATGCAAGCCAAAAAGAGAGCCCTTTTGATCGCCTGCGGTGTGGCCGCCGCGACCTTGTTGCCGCTGGACGCCAGCGCGCAGAACAGCGCCTGGCCGACCAAGCCGATCCGGCTGCTCGTCGGCTTTCCGGGCGGCTCCACGCCCGACATCGCGGCGCGCACCATCGCCGAGCCGCTGAGCAAGGCGCTGGGCCAGCCGATCATCGTGGACAACAAGGCCGGCGCCTCGGGCAACATCGCGGCCGACCAGGTGGCCAAGGCCACCGACGACCACACGCTGGGCCTCGT
>CAMATD010000165.1 GCA_945860785.1 Variovorax sp. YR752
CCGGCACGCGGCGGCAGGCGTCGTGCGCGCACGGTCGTGGCCGCCGCGGCGCTGCTGGCGGCCTCGCTCGCCCTGCCGGCCGGCGCCGTCATCACCACCGTGACCGACACCGGCGGCAGCTACGCGATCACGCTTCGCGTCGGCTCCACCGGCACCACCGTCGACACGGTGGCCTTCAACGTGAACGGCGCCAACGCGGGGCTGACCCCGGCGGCCGTGACCTCGACGGCCACCATCGACGTCTGGGTGATGCCCGTGCGGCCCACCACGAACACCACCACCGCGCGCCCCGTGACCCTGCGGGTCGATTCCTCGGCCGGCCTCGCCTGCCAGTCGGGCGGCTGCGGCGCGACCGTCATTCCGTTCAGCGACATCCAATGGATCGCCAGCAACAACAGCGCGAACGGTTCGGGCGACATCCAGAGCGGCCGCTTCAACGACTCCAACAACCAGACCATCGCAAGCTACAACGCGAACGCGAGTTCCTGCTCGGGCATTCTTTGCCTCCTGGGCCTGGGCTGGTCCTATCTGTCGAGAAACGTGACCGCCACGCGGATGCAGTTCACCTACGACAACGACGTGCTCTATCCCGCCGACAACTACAAGGGCACCGTGCGTTTCACGGCCTCGATGGAATGACCCGGCGACACCACCCCGCCACGCCGCGGCGCCTCGCGGCCCTGTTCTGCGCCAGCGCCTGCCTGCTCGGCCTGGCGTCCCCGGCCTCGGCCCTGGTGGCGCGGCTCGACGACTCGGCCTCGCCGCGCGCCCAGGTCAACGGCGACTTCCGCAATGCGCAAAGCATGGACGGCGACTTCCTGGTGCTGCCTTTCGGCCGCATCGAATACCGCCTTGCCACCGCGCCCTACGTCGGCCGGCGCGCGCGCATCTACTACGTGATCCCGGCGGCCGTCGCGGGCCTGCGCTCGCCCACCGGGCTGCAGGTGCAGTGGCGCGGCAACGGCGCTTTTTCCCGCGGCACGGGCCGGCCCGGCGACCGCGTGCCGGTGTGGAACGGCATCGTCCAGGCCCCCTGGATGAACGAGACCTTCGACCTGACGCTGCGCATCGATCCGCGCGAACTGCGGCTGCCCACGGGCGCCTCGCTGAGCTTCGAGTCGATCTTCGAAATCGAGACCCTGCCATGAACATCTTCCTTCCCCTGCGCGCGCTGCCCCGGTGGCTGCGCGCCACTGTCCTCCTGCCGCTGGCGCTGGCCGCCATCGGCACGGCGGCTTTCGCCGCGCCTTTCGAGATCGCGATCTCGCCCTCGCGCTTCGAACTCGCGAGCAAGAGCGGCACGCGAGTGGGCCAGTCGCTCGACATCCACAACCTGGGTGCCGCGCCGACCGAGGTGTCAGTGCGCACCATCGACTGGAGCTACTCGCCCGAAGGCAACATCGGCTACCACGACGAGTTGCTGCCCGGCAGCTGCCGGCCCTGGGTCACGCTCGAACGGCGCAGCCTCACGGTGCCCGCGCGCAGCAAGAAATCGTTCCGCTTCCAGGTCGATGCGCCGGCCGATGCGCCGCGCGGTGAGTGCCGCTTCATGATCGCCATCGAAGGCACGGAGCCCGCGCAGCAGGCCGTCATCCAGAGCGGCGGCGCGAACCTGAGCCTGCCGGTCACGGGCCGCATCGCCGTCGCGGTGTACGTCATGCTCAACGGTGCCGCGCCCAAGCTCGAGATGAAGCAGATCGCCAGCCGCACCATCGAAGGCAAGCGTACCGCCATCGTCACGGTGGTGAACAGCGGCGACGCGCACGGCCGCCTCGAAGGCAGCCTCGACGCCAAGGACAGCCAGGGCCGCGCCTTCGAACTCGTGCCCGAGGGCACGCCGATCCTGCCGGGCCAGACCCGCACGATCGCGCTGATGCCCAAGGGCGAGAGCGGCCAGCCGACGCCGCAGCCCAGCTACCCGATCAAGGCCGGCGGCATGCTCGACTGGGACAAGGGCAGCTTCAAGGTGGACCTCGAACTCAAGTGAGGATACGGAAGAAGGCACGCCACGGCACCGCGGCCTCGCCGCCGCGCGGGCACGCCCTCGCCCGCCGCGCATGCGCGGCCGCTTGCTGGTGCGGCGCCGCATGGATGGCGATACCCGCTGTCGCCTGGGCCGCCCAATCGACCTCGGGCACCGGCGCGCTGACGCGCACCACCTCGGTGAACCTCGACTTCACGATCAGCATCGACAAGTTCATCTTCTTCCGCATCGGCGATGGCGTCTGGCCGACGCCGGGCGGCACGACCAGCGCCGTGGGCTTCACGCTCACGCCCTCGATTCCCGGTGGCGGCACCACGCCCGTCGCCGGCAACAACACGGCCGTGAACTGGAGCGGCGGCGCACCGGGCTTCGCAGTGACGCCGAGCAACAACGTGCTGCCGGTCGAAGTGCGCAGCAACGCGGGCCAGATCAGCCTGCGCGCCACCGTGAGCACGCCGCTCACCAGCGGTGCGAACACGATCCCGATGTCGGAGATCACGGTCGCCACCAGCGATGCCAACCTGCCCGCGCCCCTGATTCCCAACACCGGCACGGGCACCGGCGTGAACGTCATCGGCACCAGCTTCAGCAACCTCGTGACGCTTCGCACCGCGAACTGGACTTTCTCTTACGCCAACTCGGCCAGCCGCCCCGCCGGCACCTACAGCGGCGTGGTCACGTTCACGGCCAGCACGCCCTGACCCGCCGGCGCGGCCGGGCGATGGTCAGCTGCCGCTGGGATTGGGCGCGGAAGCTGCGCGCTCAACCAACCGGGGAGCCCCCATGACGATGAATCGCTAGAAGATGCTGCTGATCGCAGTCTGCCTCGGCCTGAGCGCCTTTGCCGCCCAGGCCCAGGTGCCCGCCGATGCGCCGGCCGGCACCACCGTGCAGTGCAAGGACGGCAGCTACGCCTCGCCCGACGCCAAGTCCGGCGCCTGTCGCGGCCACAAGGGCATCAAGACCTGGTTCGGCAAGACGGCGGACGCCAAGGCCGCCCCGGCTGCTGCTGCGGCGGCTCCAGCACCTGCAGCCGCCGCTGCGCCCGCGGTCGAAACCCAGTCGGCTGCCGTGAACAAGACCGGCGTGGCGCCGAGCACCGGCACGGCGACCCGGACACCCGGCGCGCCCGACCTCACGAAGATGGCCGCAGCACCGGGCGGCGGCGCCGGCAAGGTGTGGGCCAACGACGAGTCCAAGGTCTACCACTGCATGGGCGACCGTTACTACGGAAAGACCAAGAAGGGCGAGTACCTGAGCGAAGCGGATGCCAAAGCCAAGGGCATGCACGCCTCGCACAACAAGGCTTGCTCTTAACGCGGTTGCGACTCGACTTCTCGCGTCCAGCGGTCGCTCAGGCGCTTGCGCTCGGCTGCCTGGCCGTACTTCTGGAAGTCGTACTTGATGAGCTTCACGTCGGCCATCGACGGAATGCGCGGGTCGGGCTTGAAGGTCTTGTTGGCCGGCGACTGCAGGCTGCCCGACTGTCCGCCGATGGCCTGGCCCTTCGGGCTCATGAGCCAGTCGTAGTAGCGCTTGGCGTTGTCCTTGTTGCGCGCGCCCTTCACGAGCGCGATGCCGCCGATCTCGTAGCCCGTGCCTTCGCAGGGCGCGGCGGTCTTCACGGGAAATTTGTCGTAGCGCCAGCGCTCGAAGCCGAAGATGAAGCTCACGCCGATCGCCACCTCGCCCTTGGCCACGTTGGGCGCCTGCGCCTGGCCGCTACGGGTGTAGCTGGTGACGTTCCTGTGCAGCTTCTTCAGGTACTCGAAGGCCTCGTCCTCGCCCATCTGCTGCACGAGGCCCGCGATGATGGTGTAGGCCGTGCCGCTCGAAGCCGGGTGCGAGATCTCGATCTCGCCCTTATATTCGGGCTTGATCAGGTCGGCCCAGCACCTGGGTTCGTGCAGCTTCTTCTTTTTGAGCACGTCGGTGTTGAAGCCGAAGCCGATGGCGCTGGTGTAGAAGCCGCCCACCATGTTCTGCGACAGCGCGTATTGCCGCACCGCCCAGTCGTGCAGGTCGTTGATGTAGGCGGGTCGATAGGGCTCGAGCAGGCCCTGCTCGGCGGCCTGCAGGAACGGATCGCCGGTGCCGCCCCACCAGATGTCGGTCTTGGGGTTGGCGGCTTCGGCACGCAGCTGCTCGCCGATCTCGCCGGTGCCCTTGTGCGCCTGCTGCACCTTGATGCCCGTCTCGCGCGTGAAGGCCGTGGCGGCCGCTTCGCACCAGCCTGCATCCGTGCTGCACAGCGCATTGACGGTGCCTTGGGCAGCCGCGTTCGACGAAAACAGAAGAAGCGCCGCGACGGCGCCCACGCATGCGGTGGCGGCCGTGATGTTCCGGATGGCAAAGGGTCGCATGCTGTCTTCTCCTGCGGGCTGCTTGTTCGTTGTTCGAAGCCGCAGGATAGCGCCCGCACGGCGATTCAAGGCGCGATCAGTAACGGCGGCAGGTGCGCGGCCAGTCAGTCGATCACCACCGGGTCTTGAACGGCAGGTAGCGGCTGCGCGAGCGGATCACGTTGAGTTCGAAGCCGAAGGGCTTCGGCTCCTCGAACACGCGCACCAGCGTGCCGGCCGCCAGCGCATCGGCCGCGAGCCATGCCGGCAGGCGTGCCAAGCCCATGCCGCCGACGGCGGCTTCGAGCAGCACCTCGGCGCTGTCGCAGCGCAGCCGCGACGGCAGCGTCACGTCGACGAGCCGGCCTTCGGCATCGTGAAAGCGCCAGGACGAGATCTGGCCGTCGCGCGCATAGAGCACTGCCTCGTGTGGGGCTTCGAGCGCATCGATGCTCCGCGGGTGTCCGCGCTCGGCCAGATAGGCGGGCGCGGCGCACAGCGCCATCCACTGCATGCCGACCGGCCGCGCGATCAGGCCTGATGTATCGGCCAGCTCGCCGCTGCGGATCGCGAGATCGAGCCCCTCTTCAACGAGATCCACGCGCCGGTCGCTGAACGCGAGTTCGAGCGACAGCTCTGGATGCCGCCGCGCCAGCGCCAGCAGCAGCGGCCCGACCTTGAGCCGGCCGAGCATCGCCGGCATGCTGAGGCGCACGAGGCCGGTCGCGATGCTGCGCGCCACGTCGGTCATGGCCTCCGCCGCATCGAGTTCGGCCAGCACGCGGCGGCAGCGCTCGTAGTAGCCGTGGCCCTCTTCGGTAAGGCTCTGGCTGCGCGTGGTGCGGAGGAACAGCCGCGTGTTCAGCCGCCCCTCGAGCCGCGCGATGCTCTTGGCGACCGCGGAGCGCGTGACATGCAGCCGCTGCGCCGCCAGCGCAAAACTGCCCGCCTCGACCGCCGCGACGAATTCTTCGATGCCTTGAAGACGCTGACGCATTGGATACTTTCAAGCACCAGTAAAGAGAAAATTATCCGCCACCGGATCGTTTTCATCCTCAATAGCATGAGGCTTCCCTGTTTTTCGTGGAGCCTTTCAATGCAAGAACCCAACACGCTGCGCCGCTGGCAACTCCCCACGCACGGCCGCGCCCATCTCGAACAAGCCGCTGCCCGCGCCGGGTGCGGGCCAGATCCTCGTGCAGGTGGGCGCCGTGGCACTCAACTACCGCGACCTCCTGATGATTCGCGACGGCATGGGCATGAAGCTCGACCTGCCCTTCACACCCGGTCCGACATGGCGGGCACCGTGGTGGCCTCCGGCCCGGGCGTGAAGCGCTTCGCCGTGGGCGACCGTGTCGTCAACACCTTCTGGGGCGGCTGGATCGACAGCCACTGGCATGCCGAAGCGGTGCTCGCCGGCGGCCCCGGTCCGAGCGTGCTGGCATCGCATGTGCTGATCGATGCTGCCTGGGCGGTGGCCGCGCCCGCCACGCTGAGCCTGGCCGAAGCCAGCACGCTGCCGTGCGCAGGCCTCACCGCGTGGTTCGCGCTGGCCGAGACCGGCGCGCTGCGCGCGGGCGAGACCGTGCTGATCCACGGCACCGGCGGCGTCGCGCTGTTCGGCCTGCAGCTCGCGCGGCTGCATGGCGCGCAGGCCATCGTGGTGACGGGCAGTGAAGACAAGCGTGAACAGACGCTCGCGCTCGGTGCATCACACGTGCTGCTGCGCGACAGCGACTGGCCGGCCGAAGTGCGCCGGCTGACACACGGACGCGGCGCCGACCACGTGCTCGAACTCGCGAGCGGCTCCAACCTCGATCGCTCGCTGCAGGCCGTGAAGCAGGGCGGCCGCGTGTCGATCATCGGCATGCTCGGCGGCGAGACCCTCCGCGCATCGTTCTATGCGATGGTGCTCGGCCGCGTGACGGTGCAGGGCATCGGTGTCGGCCATCGACGCGCGCTCGAAGACCTGGTGCGCGCCATCGATGTCAACGCGCTCAAGCCGGTGATCGCGGCGCAGTACGGCTTCGATGAACTTCCCGCTGCACTCGACCATCTGGAACGCGGCCCGTTCGGCAAGATCGTCGTGACGCTTTGAGTCTTTGCGCGCACATGCAACGCCGTTGCGGCACTGCACAAAAGCCGCGCGATCCGTGAACAGGTTCCGCCAGCAGCAACGACATGCTCGACGCCCCCTCTTCTCGTTCCTAGAATGCGCCCGCGTCTGGCCCCTGGCCATGCGCGCTTTCTCAACTTCAGGATGGAGCGTTATGGAACACAGTACCTACAAAAAGTGGTCAGCCGAGTTCATTGGTACTTTCTGGCTCACGCTCGGAGGCTGCGGAAGCGCAGTTCTGGCAGCAGCCTTTCCAGGTGTCGGCATCGGCTTGCTCGGGGTCTCGCTGGCCTTCGGTCTCACGGTGGTGACGGGGGCTTACGCACTGGGCCCGATCTCTGGTGGCCACTTCAATCCGGCGGTGTCGATCGGCCTTGCGGCCGCGGGGCGCTTCAAGGCTTCGCAACTCGCGGGCTACATCGTGTCGCAGGTGCTCGGCGGCATTGCAGGGGCCGGCGTGCTCTACCTGATCGCCACCGGCAAACCGGGCGCCGACATCGGCGGCTTCGCCACCAACGGCTTCGGCGAGCACTCGCCCGGCAAGTACGGCATGTACGCCGCATTGCTGTGCGAGGTCGTGATGACGGCCGTGTTCCTGATCGTGATCCTCGGCTCCACCGCCAAGCGTGCGGCCGGCGGCTTCGGCGGACTGGCCATCGGCCTGTGCCTGACGCTGATCCACCTGATCTCGATCCCGGTGACCAACACTTCGGTGAATCCGGCACGCAGCACGGGCCCGGCCCTGTTCGGGCCGTCCTATGCGGTGTCGGAACTGTGGCTCTTCTGGGTCGCGCCCATCGCGGGCGCGATCATCGGCGCGGTGATCTACCGCGCCCTGCTCAGCAACAACGACGACTGACGACGCCTACGTTGTCGCGAGCGGCGGCGGAGGCTCAGCTTCCGCTGCCCGACTTCACCATGGGCAGTGAAGTCGATTGGCCGATGGCTTCGGTACCGCTCGCATGCGAAGCGGCCACGGCGCCGGCTTGCACCTCGGGCTTTTCGGGCGAGTTCATCTGCAACGGATGGAAGTCCGAGCCATCGGTCGTTTCGGCCGATGCGGTGACGGCGCCCAGCGCTGCGAGCGCAGCGAAGGAACCGACGGCGAGAAGCTTGAAAGAAGTGCGCATGGTGTGTTCTCCTGAAGGTGCAGGTTGTCTCCGGTCACGAGCCATCGCGCGAACTGCGCGTGGCAGGACCTGAGTGCACTCTAGGCAGGCAGACTGAGAGGAGCGTGAGCGAAGAATTAGCCCGCAGTGAGCGGCAGATACACCCGCGCCCTCAATCCCGGACCTTCGTCGCGGTTGCGCAGCTCGACGCGCAGGCCGTTGCGCTCGGCCGCCGTGCGCGCAATCGTAAGGCCCAGCCCGCTGCCGCCCGCGGCCGCGCCCGGCACGCGAAAGAAGCGGTCGAACACCCGACCCATCGCGGCCTCCGGAATGCCGGGTCCGTTGTCGAGCACGTCGACCACCGCGTGCCCGTCGACCTCGTGCAGCCGCACGTCGACCACGCCGCCTTCGGGCGCATAGCGCAGCGCGTTGTCGATCAGGTTGTCGAACACGCTGCGCAGCTCGGCCGCCGGCGCCAGCACCACCGACGTGATGCTGCCTTCGAAGCCCACGTCCACGCGCCGCGCATCGGCCAGCACCATCAGCTGGCTCACGCTCTCGCGCAGCAGCACCTCGATGTCGACCGGCTCGCGCACCGTGGTGCGCCGGGGTGCATCCTGCCGCGAGAGACTCAGCAGCTGTTCGATCAGGTGCTGCGCGCGCGTGACGCCGGCTTCGAGCTGGTTGAAGCGGTCGGTGGCCTCGCCGGCCGGCACGTGCGCGCGCAGGTTCTCGATCTGCAGGCCGATGGCCGCCATCGGCGTGCGCAGCTCGTGCGCCGCGTCCTGCACGAAGCGCCGCTGCGTGGCGAAGGCGCTGCGCACGCGCGACAGCAGGTTGTTGAAGGCGCCCACCAGCGGCGCGATCTCGTCGGGCACGCGGGCGAGCGAAAGCTCGGTGGGGCTGCGCTCGTCCTGCGATGCCACATCGCGCGCCACGGCACGCAGCGAACGCGAGGCCGCGGAGACGATGAGCCACAGGATCAGGAGCGCCACCGGCAGCAGCAGCGCGATCGGCAGGCCTTCGAGCAAGGCACGCCGCAGCGCACGACGCCGGCGGTGGTCCTCGTTCTGCAGCACCTGCACGCGCGGTTGGTCGGCGCGCGGACCGGGCTCTGCCGTGAAGACGCGCCAGCTCGAATGCGCATGAGAACCCGTGCTCACGTCGCTGAAGCCGGACCGGGGCTGCAAGGGCACCGACAACACGGACCACGACGTTGCGCGCAGCGTGGTGCCGTCGGCGCTCCAGATCTGCACGATGTAGGCGCCGCGCGAGAAGGCGGCCTCGCCGTCCATCGGGCGCGGCGTCTTGGGCTGGTCGCTGCCCGAGTAGGACTCGGCGACCAGCTGCATCTGGTCGTCCAGCGCGTTGTGCACCAGGTGCCCATAGGCCTCGAAAGAGAACCAGGCTGTCAGCACCGTGGCGATCAGGTGCAGCGTGATCAGCCACAGCAGCAACTGCGTGCGCAGGGAGCGCGGTCGCCACCAGCGGCCGGCCTGCGCACCGTCCGTCATGCCACCACGCGCCAACCGAGCCCGCGCACGTTGCGGATGGCTTCGGCGCCGAGCTTGCGGCGCATGCCGTGGATCAGCACGTCGATCGCGTTGCTCGTGACTTCCTCGCCCCAGCCGTGGATGCGGTTCTCGAGCTGCTCGCGCGAGAGGATGGCGCCGGGGCGCTCCAGCAACGCGTGGAGCAGCGCGAACTCGCGCGCGGTAAGCGCCTCGCGGGCGCCGTTCACCAGCACTTCGCGCGTCGTGAGGTCGAGTTGCAGCGCAGCGCTGCCCACCAGCGAATGCGCGGCGCCGTCGCGGCGGCGCACGATGTGGCCCGCATGCGCGCGAGCAGCTCGCGGAATTCAAAGGGCTTGAGCAGGTAGTCGTCGGCGCCGAGGTCGAGGCTGTTGATGCGGTCGTCGAGCCCGTCGCGCGCGGTGAGCACCAGCACCGGCGTGGCATCGCCGCGTTCACGCGCGCGCCGCAGCACCTCGGTGCCGTCCTGCCTCGGCAGGCCGAGGTCGAGCAGCACGCAGGTGTAGCCGCCGTCACCCAGTGCGCTTTGCGCGAGTTCGCCGTCGCGCACCCAATCGGCGGACCAGCCCGCGCCCTCGAGCGCCTGTTTCAGGCTGCGCCCGATCATTTCATCGTCTTCCACCAGCAGAACGCGCATTGCAGCGACTCCTTGGGCCACAAGGTAGCACGCGAACGGGATGATCGGTAGTGGACCTGCGCCGCGGCGCAGCCTAGGGGGCAGACTTAGGCGGGGCTTAGCCGTCGAGCGGACAGAAGGGTCACAGCACGCGGACGGCGTGCCGCTCGCCCTCGCCGTCCGAGGCGAATGCCAGCAGCTGCATGGCCTCTTCCTGCACGCCGAGCCGGTCGGCCTTGGACCAGCGCGTGAAGGGCTCCAGCACCACCGTGGCGGTGTTCTTCGCGCGCTCGATCTTCCAGACGCCCGCCACGAAGCCGTCGAGCAGCACCGTGCCGCGCACGATGCCGTTGACGGTGAACACGCGGGCGCGATGCGCCTCGCTCATCACGCGACTGCGGTCGGCATGGGAGAGCAGCAGGTTGTCCCATTCGGCCACCAAACGCGGCGGTGCGGGCGTATCGGGATCCGGACGCGGTGCCCGCGGCAGATCGAACAGCTCCTGGCCCTGCTCGCTCACGAACACGCGCAACTGCGGCCGAAGGCGCTCGGCCACCGCCTTCCAGCCCGTCAAGCCCGACCAGGCGCCGGCATCGGCCAGCGTGGCGGGGCCGAAGGCGGCCAGGTAGCGCAGCAGCAGGTCGTCCTGCGTGGCCGCGGCAGCATCGGCGGCGGATTCGCCGAGCCAGTGCCCGATGGGCTGCAGCAGCGCTGCTCTGGTGCGAGTTCCAGCTGCCCGCGGGCGGCAGGTGCACAAGTGGCACGTTGTTGCGGATGAGCGCGGCCAGCGAGACGGCCTCGCGTCCCTTCCAACGCGCCGCGAGCGCCTGACCCAGCTCGGCGCTGGTGTGAGGCCGCTCGTCGAGCAACGCGCGCCCGGCGGCCACCACCGCCGCACGATCGATGCCGTCGAGCGCCCGCGTGTGGTTGCCCAGCAGTCCGCGCTGATGCACGGGCTCCAGCAGCGGACGCCATGCCAGTGCATCGCGGGCCGTCATCAGGTGCAGCGTCGATCGCATCGTCGACATGCGCACGACGCGGCGCTTCAGCATCGACGCGGTCAGCTGTTCGCGCCGGAAGCCTTCGAGCCGACTCCAGAGGCCGACATAAGGCGGATTCGGCGCCTGCGCCTGCAAGCCGGCCAGCCGCTCGATGGCCTGCGTGACGGGCAGCTTGCGCCGCTCCAGCAGCATCTGCCGCGCCAGCGTGGCTCGGTTCAGCGCGCGCAGGCTCAGCAGGTTGGGCACGGGCCTAGAACTTTTCCTGCGGACCGAGGTAGCGCCACTGCCCCACCGGCAGGTTGCCCAGCATCACGCGCCCGATGCGCACGCGCTTGAGCCCCACCACCTTGAGGCCGACCAGCTCGCACATGCGGCGGATCTGGCGCTTCTTGCCCTCGGTGAGCACGAAGCGCAGCTGCTCGGGGTTCTACCATTCGACCCGCGCCGGCTTCAGCGGCTGGCCGTCGAGGCTCAGGCCATGCCGCAACCTGGCGAGCATCGCCGGCGGGAAGACCGCCTGCACATTGGTCGTGACGGGATCGTCGTCGTCCATGCGCACCAGCTGGCCGGTGGGCGCGGGCTGGCCCAGGCCGTGGTAGGCCACGCGCACCAAGTACTCCTTCTCCATCACCGAGTCTTCGCCGATCAGCTGGCGTGCGATGCGGCCGTCCTGCGTCATCACCAGGAGGCCGATGGAATCGATGTCGAGCCGGCCGCACGGCGCTAGGCCGCGCAGCTGATTGGGGTGGAAGAAGAAGCGCGCGTTGTCGTCCACCCAGCGGTTCTGCGGCGTGAACAGCGAGACTGCCGGCTCGTGGCCGTCTTCGGCCTGCGCACTCACGTAGCCGATGGGCTTGTTGATCAGGATGGTGACCTGGTTCGCCTGCTGGCCCTTGGCCGCCTTGTCGATCTCGATGCGGTCGGAGGGCGTGACCTTGACCCCCATCTCGGCCGGTTTGCCGTTCACCTTGACCCAGCCGTTGGCGATCCACTCGTCGGCCTCGCGGCGCGAACACATTTTCAGCTCGGCCATGCGCTTGTTGAGGCGCACGGCATCAGGGGGGAGGAAGAGGGCCCGGTCATCTCAGTGCTCCGCCGCGCTTCGGCGCGACCCACGACACATGAACCTGGCATGGCTCAGGCGAGGAACACCGCGGAACGGGCTTGGCCCGGCCGCCGGTGTTGCCCCCTGCAAGGGGGTTGGCGCAGCGACACGAAGTGCGCGAAGACTGGGGGGTGAGCTTCATTCTTGGGCTTGATCAATGTGCGGCACCGATGCTATCCTGAACGCAAGCGCAAGTTGATTGCGCCAATTTTGGGGGATTCCCAAGTGAGCACACGCAAGTACCAATACGCCATCGTTATCGGGCGTTTCCAGCCTGTCCATTTCGGTCACCAGCGACTCATCGAAGAGGCCTCTCGCGCCGCCGATCGGGTCATCGTGGTGGTCGGCTCCGACCGCAAGCCCCGCAGCGTCAAGAACCCCTTCACTTTCGACGAACGCGAACGCATGGTGCGCGCCTGTTTGCGCAGCACCGAGCAGATGCGCGTGAGCGTGGTCGGCGTGGGCGATTCGCCCTACAACGACCAGCTCTGGATCGCGTCGATCCAGTCCGCCGTCGAGCGGCTCATCGTGCAGGACGGCCAGAAGCCCGCGCAGGCCAAGGTCGCGCTGGTGGGCCACCTCAAGGACGCCTCGAGCTACTACCTCAAGCTCTTCCCGCACTGGGAGTTCGTGGGCCACCACAGCGTGGAGAGCCTCAACGCCACCGACGTGCGCGGCCTCTACTTCGACCCCGAGAACCGCGGCCAGCTCGCGCCGGTCGACCTACCCGAAGGCACCGCCGCCTTTCTCGACAGGTTCACCACCACCGGCGACTACGCCGAACTCTGCGAGGAGCGCGCCTTCCTCGCCGACTACCGCGACAAGTACCGCTATGCGGGCAGCGACTTTCCGCCGATCTACACCACGGTCGATGCGATCGTGGTCGAGGCCGGCCACATCCTGCTGGTGCAGCGCAAGTTCCATCCCGGCAAGGGCACCTGGGCGCTGCCCGGCGGCTTCGTCGGCCAGCACGAACGGCTGCAGGACGCCGCGATCCAAGAGCTGAAGGAAGAAACCCGGCTCAAGGTGCCCGTGCCCGTGCTCAACGGCAGCATGAAGGCGAGCCATGTGTTCGACGCGCCCGACCGCTCGCAGCGCGGCCGCACGATCACGCACGGCTTTTTCTTCGAGCTGGCGCACAACCAGTGGACGGGCCTGTCGGACGTGCGCGCCGACGACGATGCGGCCGAGGTGCGCTGGGTGCCGATTGCCGAGTTCCTCGACATGCAGGACCGCATCTACGAAGACCACTTCTTCATCGCGAATCATTTTTTGGGTGGCCTGGGCAAGAACTGAACGACCAGGCTTTGTCAGCAAGAACGGCCCCGGTTGACGGGGCCAGCGTGAAAGGAGCTTTCACATGAACCGCA
>CAMATD010000166.1 GCA_945860785.1 Variovorax sp. YR752
CACACCGCGCACCCCCAGAGAATGCATCGATGCCAATTGCGCGTCGGTCGTGCCGGGCTCCAGCACCGCCACGCCCCGGTGCCGGCCATTGCCCTCGCGAAGGCTTCGAGCATCACCGTGTTGTCGCAGCCATAGACGCTCGGTTGCACCAGCACCAGGTGCGCGACACCATGATGCCCGGCCAACTGCTCGATGTCCGTCAGCGGCCGATGCACCGGCCGGTAGTGGCCCGGCATGACGGGGGCTTGCGCGTCGAAGACATGGACATGACTGTCCCAGCCAAGGCCGCCCGCGACATCCAGCATCACCTGCTCAGCCCACGACGATCTTGCGGTCGCGCACGATACGCGCCCACTGCGCCCGCTGGGCTGCAAGGAAGCCCGTCACCAGGCCTTCGGGGCCATCGGGGAACGCCTCACCGCTCAGCGCCCGGAGCGGCCGAGCACTTCGGGGTCGGTCATGGATTTGCGAATGGCCGCGACCAAGACGGCCTTCGTCGCTGGGTCGATGTTGGCGGGCGCCAGCACGGGGTTCCATTCGAGCACTTCATAGGCCGGCACACCGGCCTCCTCCATCGTCGGTATGGTGGGCAGCGCCCGGGTGCGCCGGCGTGTGGTCACGGCCAGCGGACGCAGCCTGCCGGACTGGATCTGCCCGAGCGACGACGCGACATTGGCGAAGAAGAGCGGCACTTGCCCGCCCATCACGTCGTTCATGGCCGGGCCACCGCCCTTGTACGGGACGTGCGTGAGGCTCACACCCGCGCGGTCCTCGAAAAGCGCGCCCGCCAGATGCTGGGCGGAGCCGTTGCCGGAGGATGCGTAGGCGATCTGCCCCGGCTTGACCTTGGCCATCTGCACGAGATCCTTGACGCTCTTGGCTTCGAAGCTCGGTGTGCAGACCAGCACGTTCGGCAACAGCGCCAGGATGCCGAGCGGCGTGAAGGACTTGTCGTTGTCGTAGGGGAGCTTGGGAAAAAGCGCGGGATTCACAGCGAACGAGGACGCGTCCACCAGCAGTTGCGTGCCGTCGGGGGTGGCACGGGCCACCTGCCCGGCGGCAATCTGTCCGCTGGCACCGGGTTTGTTGTCCACCACCACCGTCTGGCCGAGCGCATCGGCGAGCCGCGGCGCAATCAGGCGCGCCATCAGGTCGGCACCACCGCCGGCCGCATAGGACACGACCAGCGTGATGGTCTTTCCGCCCGCGATCTGGCCCGCGGCGCGGGCCAGGGTCCATGGTGCTGCCGCCCCGGCGGCACCGGCGCGCAGCAACTGGCGCCGCGAGCGATCGACCGTGATCGGGTTGGAACTGGAAATCGATGCTTCTCTCATGGCGCTCTCGCAAAAGGTTAAGGGCAAGGGGTGGTGCGTCGCACCGTGTCAGGTGATCGTGACGGTGTAGTGAAAGGCGTAGGCGTCGCCCCGCGTGTAGCGGGTCTCGATGCAGCGGCCGCCCAGGTCGTGCGCGCTGCGGGTCACCAGTGCGCAGGGGTGGCCCGCCGGCAAGGCCAATTGGCTTGCATGGAGACGAGTGAGAGTACCGAACGAGATTTCGTCGACAGCGCGGTGCACGGTCACGCCGCAGCGCTCGGCGAACATGGGGTACAGCAAATCGCCCCACGCTGCAGGGTCGTCATCGACCAGGCAGGCGAATAGATCGAGTGGGAGCCAGATTTCCTCGGCGACGCAGGGCTGCCCCGACAGGGAGCGCACGCGCAGCAGGCGCAATGCCGTGCTGCCGGGCTCGAGGTGCAGGCGCCGCGCGACGTCCGAAGGCGCAATCAGCACCTTGCGCGAGACGATTCGGGAGACAGGCACTTCCCCAGTGCCCTCGCCAAAGCGGAAGAACCGCATCATGGTCCCGGTGGTGGTCATGCCAACCCGCACAAAGGTGCCGCGACCTTGAATGCGCTCGATCAATCCGTCGCTTGCAAGCAGCTCGAGCGCATGGCGCAAGGTACCGAGGGCCACCCCGTGTTCGGAGGCCAGTGTCTGCTCCGCCGGCAGTGCACCGCCAGGTGGCCATTCGCCTGCCACGACCCGTGCCCGCAAGGCCGCCGCGAGCGCGGCATAACGGCTTCGCCCCGGCTCGGAAGGGACAACGGTCAAAGATGTCATCGGGCAGATTGATCTAGTCCTATAGATGACTGAATGATATCAAGCCGAAAGGACAAGTCGCTCACATATCTTGGGCCCAGGCGCGGTCGCGAGCCGGCTTCTATCGCTCGGACTTCACCCTGGCCGCGCGCCGCAAACATTCGATCAGCTGCTGCGTACTGGGCGTGCGCCTGCGGCCGCGCATGGTGATCAGGCCGACCGGCGGCAGATCGATCGGCACCTTGAGCGGCAGCACCCTCAGCATGCCCTGCTGCTGGAAGTGCCGCGCCACGGAGCGCGCCATGAATGCCACCGCATCGCGTTGCCGCAGGAAGCTGATCTGCGCCAGGAAGGACGCCGATTCGATGATGTCGGCCGGCGGATGCACGCCATCGCGAAAGAACATCTGGTCGAGCTTGACGCGCAGCGATGCCCAGGGCGGCGGCATCACGCAGCACTCCTTGGCGAGGTCAGCCCAGCTCGGCCGGCGCTTCAAGATCAATGGATGTTCGGGCCGCACCACCACCGCCATGGGCTCGGCATGGAGCGTCTCTGTTTCGAGGTCCGGCGCCGCATAGCCGGGTTCCAGCCGCCCCACGAACAGGTCCAGTTCGCCGAGACGCAGCTTGGGCAGAAGGCGCGTGAGATCGCCCTCCTCCACCAAGACCGTGGTCTGCGACGAGCGTGCCTTGAGCAGCTCGACGGCGCGCGCCATCAGCACCGGCATGGCCACCACCATCGCGCCCACGCTGGTGCGCCCGGCGGCACCGCTGGCGACTGCGGCGATCTCGTCGCGCGTGCGGTCGTAGTCGGCGAGCACCGAGCGCGCGAAACGCACCACGCTGTCACCGTACGGCGTCGGCACGGTCCCGCGCGTGGAGCGCTCGAACAACGCGAGGCCGAACATCCGCTCGATTTCCACCAGCGACTTGGAGACCGCCGGCTGCGTGACCGACAGGAACTCGGCCGCGCGGCCCAGGTGCCGGAACTGGTCGAGCGCCACCAGCATTTGCAGGTGACGCAGCTTGAGGTTGGAGCGCAGGACACGATCGATCTGGGTCATCAGGGTGCTTTCGGATTTTTTCTCTACATAACCTGTCGGCTATGAAGAGAGTCCGCTATTTCATTGGATTGCAATGATTGTCTACTGAAGAATGCAACCTGCTTTCATCGAACAACAAATCGTCGGAGACAACCATGACCTTCCATCGCTCCCTGCGGCGACGTCAATTGATGCTGGGCGGCCTCGGCGCAGCCGCACTCGCCACCGCCCCTGCTCGCGCACTTGCGGCCGACTATCCCGATCGCCCCCTCACCTTCATCTGCCCCTGGCCGGCCGGCGGCACGGCGGACCGCTCGATGCGTGCCATCTGCCAGATCGCCGCGCGGGAGCTCGGGCAGCCCATCGCGCTGGAAAACCGGGCCGGCGCCTCCGGCATGATCGGGACCAAGGCCCTGGCCTCCGCCCGGCCGAACGGCTACACGATCGGACAGATTCCGATCTCCGTGACGCGCTTCGCCCAGATCGGCACGGTCCAGCTCAACCCGCTCAAGGACCTGACCTACCTGACCCGCACCTCGGGCCAGACCTTCGGCATTGCAGTGCCTGCCAGCTCGCCGTTCAAGTCGCTGCGAGACATGGTGGCGCAGGCCAAGGCCAAGCCGGGCGTGATCAGCTATGCCCACGCCGGCGTTGGCGGGGCCACCCATGTCGGCATGGAGCAGTTCGCACAAGCGGCCGGCGTGAAGTTCAACGCCATCGCCTACAAGGGCGGGGCTGCCGCGCTGCAGGATGTGCTGGGCGAACAGGTCGACATGCTGGCCGACAGCAGCTCCTGGGCACCGCACGTGGAAAGCGGCAAGCTGCGCCTGCTCGCAACCTGGGGCGAGGCGCGCACGCCGCGCTTCAAGGACACGCCGACGCTCAGGGAACTCGGCTACGACGTCGTGGTGGAAGCGCCCAACGGCATCGGCGCCCCGCGCGGGCTGCCGCCGGCGGTGGAGAAGAAGCTGCGCGATGCATTCCGTGTCGCCGTCAACAGCGAAGAGTTCAGGAAGGTCGCCGAGAGCATCGACGCGCCGGTCATGTACCAGGACGGCCCCGACTACCAGAAGTACGTGGAAACCGTCTATCGGCAGGAGACGGACCTGATCCGCACACTCAACCTCAAGGAACTGATGGAGAAGGGCTGAACGGTTCCGCCCCGCTACAGCCCTCCTCCGATGCCTTCCACCCACGCCCCCATGACTGACAGCCCCCTGCTTCGCCTGCACCCGCACGACAACGTGCTGGTTGCCAAGACCCCGATCGCCCTGGGCGAAACGATTGCCGAGTTCGGCGTGCGCGCACGCGCGCAGATTCCCGCGGGCCACAAGATCGCGTCGCGCGCCATCGCGGCCGGCGAGCAGGTGAAGAAGTACGACACGGTGATCGGCGTGGCCTCGCGCGACCTCGAGGCGGGCGACTATGTGCACAGCCACAACCTCACGCTGGTGGACTCCTACCGCGATCCGGCGTTTTGCCAGGATGTGCGTCCGGTGGCCTATGTGCCCGATGCGGAGCGCGCAACCTTCATGGGCTTCGTGCGGGCGGACGGCCGCGTCGGCACGCGCAACTTCATCGGCATCCTGTCGTCGGTCAACTGCTCGGCCACCGTCATCAAGCGCATCGCGGCGCACTTCACGACCGAGCGCCTTGCGGCGTTTCCGAACGTGGACGGCGTGGCCGCCTTCGCGCAGACCAGCGGCTGCGGGATGTCCTCCCCGAGCGAGCATTTCGACGTGCTGCGCCGCACCCTGGCGGGCTATGCGCGCCATCCCAACCTGGCCGGCGTGCTGATCGTGGGCCTGGACTGCGAACGCAACCAGGTCGATGCGCTGGTCGACTCCCAGGGACTCGAGCAGGGCCGCCTCATGCGCACGATGGTGATGCAGGAAGTGGGCGGCACCCGGCAGACGATCGAAGCCGGCATTCGCGCCGTGCAGGAGATGCTGCCCGAGGCCAACGCCGCGCAGCGCACCCGCGTCGGCGCCAACCATCTCAAGATCGGCCTGGAGTGCGGTGGGTCGGACGGCTTCTCGGGCATCACGGCCAACCCCGCGCTGGGCGCGGCGATGGACGTGCTGGTGCGCCACGGCGGCACCGCCATCCTGTCCGAGACACCCGAGATCCATGGCGTCGAGTTCATGCTGACGCGGCGCGCGGTTACCCCCGAGGTCGGTCAGAAGCTGCTCGACCGGCTGGCCTGGTGGGAACGCTATGCGGCCGGCCAAAACGCGCAATTCAACGGCGTGGTCGGGCACGGCAACCAGGCCGGCGGACTGGCCAACATCTTCGAGAAATCGCTCGGCTCGGCAATGAAGGGCGGGACCACGCCGCTGCAGGCCGTGTACGAGTACGCAGAGCCGATCGACAAGACCGGTTTCGTCTTCATGGATTCGCCGGGCTACGACCCCGTCGCAGTCACCGGGCAGATCGCCAGCGGCGCGCAATTGATCTGCTTCACCACCGGGCGCGGTTCGATGTTCGGCAGCAAGCCGGCGCCGACGATCAAGCTGGCCAGCAACACGCCGATGTTCCGTCGCCTCGAAGAGGACATGGACATCAACTGCGGCGTGGTGATCGACGGTGAACTCTCGGTGCCCGAGCTGGGGCAGCAGATCTTCGAACAGATCCTGCGCCATGCCTCCGGCGAGCGGACCCGGAGCGAGACGCTCGGCCTGGGCGACCACGAGTTCGTGCCCTGGCACCTCGGCATCGTGAGCTGATCACCCCATCCACCTGACAGAAAGCTCCCTATGCCTGCCCACAATTCCTTCAAGACGGCACTGGCCGTGCGCCGGCCGCAGATCGGCCTCTGGTTGTCGATGGCCGACCCGTACATGGCCGAGGTGAGCGCAACCGCCGGCTTCGACTGGCTGCTGATCGACGGCGAACACGCACCCAACGACTTGCGCTCGACCTTGGCCACATTGCAGGCCGTGGCGCCCCACGCCGGCCAGCCGGTCGTGCGGGCGGTCCACGGCGACACCGCGCTCATCAAGCAGCTGCTCGATATCGGCGCGAAGAACCTCCTGGTGCCGATGGTCGACACGGCGGAACAGGCCAGGGCACTGGTGTCGGCCACACGCTATCCGCCGCTGGGCATACGCGGCGTCGGCAGCGCCGTGGGCCGTGCGTCGCAGTGGAGTGCGCGCAGCGACTACCTGGACGTTGCCGATGAAGAGGTCTGCCTGCTGGTGCAGGCAGAAACCGTGACGGCGCTCTCCAACCTGGCGGAGATCTGCGGCGTGGACGGCATCGATGGCGTCTTCATCGGCCCGGCCGATCTGGCCGCGTCGATGGGCCACCGAGGTCGGCCCGGGCACCCGGAGGTACAGGCGGCGATCGAAGCCGCCATGCGGACCATCGTGGCATCCGGCAAGGCGGCGGGCACGCTGACATCGGATCCGAAGCTGGCGCGGCGCTACCTGGAACTGGGTTGCACCTTTGTCGCGGTCGGTGTCGATGTGCTGCTGTATGCGGGCGCCGCCAAGAAGCTCGCCGCGGATTTCACCGGATCGCCACCGGTCGTCCCATCCGAGTCTCGCGCGGCGTACTGAAGGCTCGTTGCTTGCGGCCGGCAACAACTCCTCTCGCGCCCCCAAGCTCAACCCAGGCTATTGTTGCGCCTGCTTACCTGGCGTGCGCACGGGGAAGTGCGGGCGCTTTTGCTAAGCTGGCCGGCCGTGCACAGCGGTCACAGTGCAGCGAACCGCAAACCGGGTACGCCACCGTGCCAAAAACAATAGCCTGGTACATCCATGAAAATCGCCACCTGGAACGTCAACTCCCTCACCGCCCGCCTGCAGCATGTGCTCGACTGGCTGGCCGCCAACCCGGTCGATGTGCTCTGCCTGCAGGAGCTCAAGATGACCGACGACAAGTTCCCGCTCGATGTGCTCAAGGCCGCGGGCTACGAAGCAGCCGTGTTCGGCCAGAAAACCTACAACGGCGTGGCCATCCTCAGCCTCGCACCGGTGCGCGACGTGGTGAAAAACATCGGCGGCTTCACGGACGAACAGTCGCGCGTGATCGCGACCACGGTCGAAACGCCGGCGGGCCCGCTGCGCGTGGTCAATTGCTACTTCGTGAACGGCCAGGAGCCGGGCTCGGACAAGTTCGCATACAAGATGAAGTGGCTGGACGCGCTGCGCGAATGGCTGCGCCAGGAACTGGTCGCGCACCCGAACCTGGTGCTGCTCGGCGACTTCAACATCGTGCTCGAAGACCGCGACAGCTTCGACCCCGTGGGCCTGAAGGAAACGATCCATCACACGACCGAGGAGCGCAACCATTTCAAGGCACTGCTCGGGCTGGGCCTGAAAGACAGCTTTCGCATGTTCGAGCAACCTGAGAAGAGCTACTCGTGGTGGGACTACCGCATGCTCGACTACCAGAAGAACCGCGGCCTGCGCATCGACCACATCCTGGTGAGCGAGCCGCTGGTGCCGCGCGTGAAGGGCTGCGTCATCGACCGCGTGCCGCGCAAGTGGGAAAAGCCGAGCGACCACGCACCGGTGGTGCTCGATCTCGACTAGGGCGCCTGACGGCCATGACCGATCACGCGCTTCTTCGGGCCGGTCGCAGTTTCGCGATCGTTGCCGCCGCCGTGGCGCTCGCCGCCTGCTCCCTCCTGAAGTCGGCCGACAAGACAGAAGACAGCAAGAGCGCCACATCGCCCACCGACGAGGTCGCACCGGGCAAGGCCGACGTGCCGACGGTGCGATTGATCACCGCGCAGACGCCCGCCGTGCGTGCCTACCGCAAGACCGGTGCACGCCACATCTACAAGGCGTACGCCAGCCGCATCTACAAGGGAAAGATTCCGCCGCTGGTGTATGCCGTGGTGGTGGTGGTCGAAACCGACATCGACGAAAACGGCAAGGTGAAAAACGTCACGTTCAGCCGCGTGCCAAGCCACGCGCCCGAGGTGCCGCCGATGATTGCGGAACTCATCAAGGCCACGTTGCCGCTGCCCTCACCGGGCAAGCTCGGCGGCCACACGTATGTCGACACGTGGCTCTGGGACAAGAGCGGGAAATTCCAGCTCGACTCGCTGACACTGGGCCAGCGAAGCCGGTAGACCCGCCCTTTACTCGATACCCAATTCCTGGATTTTCCGGGTGATGGTGTTGCGGCCGATGCCGAGCTTCTGTGCGGCCTCGATGCGGCGGCCGCGCGTATTGGCCAGCGCCGTGAGGATCAGGCGCGACTCGAAGCGGCGCGAGAGCGCGTCCCACACGTCGGTGCGTCCGGCAGCAAGCAGGGCCTGGGCTTCGATTTCGAGGCCGCTTTCCCAGCTGCTCACGCCGACCGGGCCTGCGGTGGCTTCAGGGACGGCGGCCGCTGGCGCCGATTCGCGCTCGCTGCCGAGGGTTGGCGCCACCAGGGGTTGAGCCGTCGTTGCCGCAGCAGCGGCAACTTCCCCGGCATGTGCTTCGACGCCTGCCGCAGTGGCCATGACTTCCGGCGGCAGATCCTTGGTTTCGATCAGTTGCGCTGGCGCCATCACGGTCAGCCAGTGGCAGATGTTCTCGAGCTGACGCACATTGCCCGGGAAGCCGAAGGTGGCGAGCTTGACGAGCGCGGCGTCGGAGATGCGCTTGGGCTCGACCCCGAGCTGCCTTGCGCTCTGCTGCAGGCAATGGCGGGTGAGCGCGGGCACGTCCTCGCCGCGTTCGCGCAGCGCCGGCAGGCGCAGGCGGATCACGTTGAGGCGGTGGAACAAGTCTTCGCGGAAGCCGCCGAGCTTGACGCGCTGCTCCAGGTCCTGGTGGGTGGCGGCGATCACGCGCACATTGGCCTTGACCGAGTTGTGGCCGCCCACGCGGTAGAAGTGGCCGTCGCTCAGCACGCGCAGGAGGCGCGTCTGCAGGTCGAAGGGCATGTCGCCGATTTCGTCGAGAAAGAGCGTGCCGCCCTCGGCCTGTTCGAAGCGGCCGCGGCGCATGGTCTGCGCGCCGGTGAAGGCGCCGCACTCGTGGCCGAAGAGTTCGCTTTCGAGCAGGTCCTTGGGAATGGCCGCGGTGTTGATGGCCACGAAGGGGCCGTTGGCGCGTGGCGAGTGCTTGTACAGCGCGCGCGCCACCAGTTCCTTGCCCGAGCCCGATTCGCCGGTGATGAGCACCGTGACGTTACTCTGCGAGAGCCGGCCGATGGCACGGAACACGTCCTGCATCGCGGGCGCCTGGCCCAGCATTTCGGGCGCGGCCACCATGCGCTCTTCGGACACTTCCTCGCGCTGGCTTTCGTCGACGGCGCGGCGGATCAGCTCGACCGCGCGCGGCAGGTCGAAGGGCTTGGGCAGGTATTCGAAGGCGCCGCCCTGGAAGGCCGAGACGGCGCTGTCGAGGTCGGAGAACGCCGTCATGATGATGACCGACAGGCCGGGGTGCTTGGCCTTGATCTTGTCGAGCAGGTCGAGCCCGGAACCGCCAGGCATGCGGATATCGCTCACGAGGACCTGGGGACCCTGCTGTTCGTCGTCGGCGGCAAGTTCGAGGGCGGCCCGCACCTCGCGCGTGTTGGTGAAGCTGCGCGTGGGCAAGTCTTCGCGCAGCAAGGCCTTCTCGAGCACGAAGCGGATCGATTGGTCGTCATCAACTATCCAGATCGGCTTCATGCATCTCCTTGTTGCCGTGCTGCGCTAGGGCAGCGGTATCAGTATCTTGAAATCGGTTCGGCCCGGGACGCTGTCACACTCGATCACGCCGTGATGCTGTTGCACAAAAGTTTGCGCAAGGGTCAGCCCCAGCCCGGTTCCGCCTTCCCTGCCCGACACCAGCGGGTAAAAGATGCGGTCCTTGATCGTGTCCGGCACACCCGGTCCATTGTCAATGACATGCAATTCCAATGCCAATCGATACCACTGCTTGTTGAATATCACTTGCCGGGCGATGCGGGTCTTGAAAGTGATCTGCGCATCGCCTGCCGCGCGCCGCTCGGCGAGGGCCTGCGCGGCGTTGTGCACGATGTTGAGCGTGGCCTGGATCAGCTGCTCGCGGTCGCCGCGAAACTCGGGGATCGACACGTCGAAATCGCGCTCGATGTGCAGGTCGCGCGGAAACTCCGCCAGGATGACCGAGCGCACGCGCTCGCAGACTTCGTGGATGTTGACGTCGCCCACGACGTGCGGGCGGCGGTGCGGTGCCAGCAGGCGGTCGACCAGCGTCTGCAGCCGGTCGGCTTCGTGGATGATGACCTGGGTGTATTCGATGAGGTCGCGCGACTCGACCTCCATCTGCAGCAGCTGCGCCGCGCCGCGAATGCCGCCGAGCGGGTTCTTGATCTCGTGCGCGAGATTGCGGATGAGTTCCTTGTTGGCTTGCGCCTGGTCGATCAGGCGCTCCTCGCGGTCCTGCCGCACCTGCTGCTCGAGCGGCGACATCTCGATGATGAGCTCGCCCGGCTTGTCGCCCTGCGCGAGCGTGACCTGCACCGGCATCAGCTCGTGATTGACGCGGCGCAGGAACGCTTCGTAGCGCAGCGTGGCGAAGTCGTTGCTGCGTGCGCCGTCGATGGCGGTGCGCAGCACCTGCGGCTCGTGAAAGCAGGCGCCGAACTGCGAGCCTTCGAGCGTGCGACGCGAGGTGCCCAGTGCGTCTTCGAGGCCCGCGTTGGCAAACAGCACAGACCCGTCGCTGTTGACCACGGCGATCAGCGTGGACAGCAGGTCGAAGGTCTGGAAGCGCGTGTTGGCGCTAACCGCCTTCTTCCCGAATGCCATGTCTATTGCTGCTGCTTGTTGGCCGGCAGACGGCCGATCTCTCGGCGGATGCCCGCGATGTCGCTCTCGTTGCGCGCCAACTCGGCCTTCATTTCAGCCACGCGATCGAGGTACTTCTGGTAATTGCGGCCTTCGCTGCCCTGCTTTTCGGGCTCGCCGTTGTTGTAGTCCTTCTGCAGCTCGGCCTGGCGTGCCTCGGCCTTCTTCAGTTCGGCCTCAAGCACCGAGCGCGCTTCGCCGTCGCGGGCGCGCTGGTCGACGCCTTCGACGCGCGGGCTGCCGGCCGGCGCACGCGCGGCGGACGAGCCGGAACCGCCCCCCGAGCCACCGCCCGAAGCCTTGGTGCCCTGGACGACGGTGACGTTGCCGCCCTCCATGACCTTGCAGCCCTTTTGCTGGGCGATGGTGGCGTTGTTGGTATACTCATTGCCACAGCGCCACACGCGCTCCTGGGAGGACGCCGGCAAGGCGACCAACAATGAACAGGCCAGGAAAATGAGAGAAGCAGTCTTCATGAGACTCGGTGGGTGGCGCGACAAAGGCGCATTTTCATGCAATTCGACGCCACTGGTGACAAGATGTTCCGCGCCAAGGAAAAAGGACGGCTTGGGCCGTCCTTTTGTCTTACTTCCCCGTTAGGGGCTTGCAACGACAGCGCTTACAGCGAGTAGTACATGTCGAATTCGACAGGGTGCGTCGCCATGCGGAAGCGGGTGACTTCCTGCATCTTGAGCTCGATGTATGCATCGATGTACGAATCGGTGAACACGCCACCCTTGGTCAGGAACGCACGGTCCTTGTCGAGGTATTCCAGGGCCTGGTCGAGGCTGTGGCACACGGTCGGGATCAGCGCGTCTTCTTCCGGCGGCAGGTGGTACAGGTCCTTGCTGGCGGCTTCGCCCGGATGGATCTTGTTTTCCACGCCGTCGAGACCGGCCATCAGCAACGCGGCGAAACCGAGGTACGGGTTCATCAGCGGATCGGGGAAGCGCGCCTCGACGCGGCGACCCTTGGGGTTTGCCACGTAGGGGATACGGATCGAGGCCGAGCGGTTCTTGGCCGAGTAGGCCAGCTTCACCGGGGCTTCGTAGCCAGGCACCAGGCGCTTGTAGCTGTTGGTGCCGGGGTTCGTGATGGCGTTCAGGGCACGGGCGTGCTTGATGATGCCGCCGATGTAGTGCAGCGCGAAGTCTGAGAGACCTGCATAGCCGTCGCCGGCGAACAGGTTCTTGCCGTCCTTCCAGACCGACTGGTGCACGTGCATGCCCGAGCCGTTGTCGCCGACGATGGGCTTGGGCATGAAGGTGGCAGTCTTGCCGTAGGCGTGGGCCACGTTGTGGATCACGTACTTCTGCAGCTGGACCCAGTCGGCGCGCTGGACCAGCGTGCTGAACTTGGTGCCCAGTTCCATCTGGCCGGCGTTGGCCACTTCATGGTGATGCACTTCGACCGGGATGCCGAGCGATTCGAGCACCAGGCACATTTCCGAGCGCATGTCCTGGAAGCTGTCGACCGGGGGAACCGGGAAATAGCCGCCCTTGACTGCCGGACGGTGGCCGGTGTTGCCGTGCTCGTATTCCTTGTCGGTGTTCCACGAGGCTTCTTCGGAATCGATCTTCACGAAGCAGCCCGACATGTCGTTCTTCCAGCGAACGCCGTCGAACACGAAGAATTCGGGTTCCGGACCGAAGAAGGCGGTGTCGCCCAGGCCCGAAGCCTTCATGTACGCCTCGGCGCGCTTGGCGAGCGAACGCGGATCGCGCTCGTAGGCCTTGCCGTCTGCCGGGTCGATCACGTCGCAGGTCAGGATCAGCGTCGTTTCTTCGAAGAAGGGGTCGATGTTGGCGGTGTTGGGGTCGGGCATGAGCTGCATGTCCGAAGCTTCGATCCCCTTCCAGCCAGCGATGGACGAGCCGTCGAACGCGTGGCCCGAGGTGAATTTGTCTTCATCGAAAGCCGAGACCGGCACGGTGACGTGCTGCTCTTTGCCACGGGTGTCGGTGAAGCGGAAGTCGATGAACTTGACCTCGTTTTCCTTGACGAGCTTGAGTACATCGGCGACGGTCTTTGCCATCAGTTTCTCCTGAGTTGGATGGTGGTTAGGAATACGGAAACGAAGGATGCAGTTTCTGTGCCATTGTCACCTCACGGAATGAGGCTTCGGTGACGGCTGCAAACCCCAAATAAAGGCGGAAAATCACCAAACTGGTGCCATGAGCATTAACGCACCAATTCTGGGCCCAGCTTCGCATCAAAGGCGTGCAACCCTTCGATCAGCTGGGCATAGGCCGCATCG
>CAMATD010000167.1 GCA_945860785.1 Variovorax sp. YR752
GAAGCCATTGGCAAGCACGTCGACTTCGTCCAGGACAACCATTCGCGCTCGACCAGGGGCGTGCTGCGCGGGCTGCACTACCAGGTCCAGCAACCTCAGGCAAAACTCGTGCGCGTGGTCAGCGGTGCCGTGTTCGACGTGGCGGTCGATATCCGCAAGTCTTCGCCGACCTTCGGCCAATGGGTGGGTGTCGAGCTGACCGAAGACAATCACAAGCAGTTGTGGGTGCCCGCAGGATGTGCGCACGGTTTTCTCGTGCTGAGCGATACCGCGGAGTTTCTCTACAAGACCACCGATTACTACGCGCCTGCACACGAGCGCTGCATCGTGTGGAACGATCCCGGCCTGGCGATCGTGTGGCCGGATACCGGCGTCGGTCCGCAGCTCTCGGCCAAGGATCTGGCGGGTGCGAGACTGGAAAACGCAGAGATCCCCTAGAACGCCTCCGTCACCCCGTAAGCCTCCATCTGCGCCTCGAACTGCGCCACGTCGAGGCTCAGCACCACGAGGTCGTGCGCCTAGCCTTGCTGGTCCTTCACGTGCTTGCTCAGCAGTGCCTCGGGCCGGAAGCCCAGCGCCTGGAACACGGCGATGGCACCGCGCTGGTCGACGGTCATCTGCGCGACGATCTTTTCCTGCCCGCGTTCGACGGCCAGCGAGCAGCCCTCCTGTGCGAATTGCTGGCCCAGGCCGCTGCCGCGCAGCGCGGGCGCCACCAGCACGCGCAGCTCGGCCACGTGGCCGGACCAGGAGTGCGGATCGCGGATCACCGCCGCGCAACCGAGCACCGTGCCGCTGCGCAGCGCCAGCACGCTGTCGATGTCGCCGCGCTCGATGGCGCGGACCCAGGCGCCCATCACCTTGGGCTGCGTGATGTCGCGCGGCAGGAAGAGCAGGTCGTGCGCCGGCAGCGCCTGCGCGAAGGTCAGCACGGCGGCCGTGTCGTAAGCGGTCATCGGGCGCAGCTCGATGTCGCCGTCGCTGTTCGCCACGGTGCGCGGATAGGCGCGGGAAGAGGATGCAACGGTGATGGTCATGTCGAGCGCACTCCAAGCCAGTCGTCGAGTTTGGGCCACAGCCGGCGCACCGCGTTGGCGCCCGCGGCCAGGCTGACGTGGCCGCCTTTCAGGACGACCTCTTCCTTGTCGGTCGAGCCGATGCTGGCGATCAGCGGCTGGCCCGCCTCATACGGCACGATGTGGTCGTGCTGCGCGAGCGCGTGCAGCACCGGCACCTTGATGTTCTTCAGCAGCACCTTGCGGCCGCCGAGCACCAGCTCGTTCTTGAGGAGCTTGTTGTCCCACATCAGCTCCTTCACGGTCTGGCGGAAGTATTCGCCGGCCAGCGGCAGCATCTCCGCGCCCCAGCGGTCGAACATGCGGTACGACTTGACGAACTCGTCGTTGGCCATGTTGTCCCACAGCTGCACCACGCCGGCGCTGCGGCCGGCCGGGCGCAGCATGTCGAAGGAGGCGAACAGCATCTCGGGCGGCACGTTGCCCACGGTGTCGATCAGGCGGTCGACGTCGAAGTAGCGGCGGTCCGACCACGCATGGAAGAGCTTCATGCGGCTGAAGTCGATGGGCGTGGTGAAGAGCACGAGGTTCTTGATCGGGCCGTCGGGATGCAGCGCCGCGTAGAGCGTGGAAAGCACGCCGCCCATGCAGGAGCCGACGAGCGTGACGTCTTCCTCGCCGGAGCGCTCCTGCACGCGCCGCAGCGAATCGGGAATGAAGTCGAGCACGTAGTCCTCGATGCGCAGATGCTTCTCCTGGGGGCGCGGCGCGTTCCAATCCACCATGTAGACGTCATAGCCCTTCAGCAGCAGGTGCTCGACCATGCTCTGGCCCGGCGCGAGGTCGAGGATGTAGCCGCGGTTCGTGGTCGCCATGACGATCAGCAGCGGCACGCGGTAGATCTCGTCGACCAGCGGGCGGTAGTGGTACAGGCTCAGCGTGCCGCGGCGGTGGATTTCGTCCCTGCCCGTCTGCCCCATGGCGGGCGCGGCCGAGGTCAGGAAGTCGAGGCCCTTGAGGTTGCGCTGGATCGCGCGCTCGATTTCGGCGCCGATGTCGGGCAGGGCGAATGCATCGGCGGCGGCGCTCATCGTGTGCGCTTTCCGGCGGTGCGCTTCGGGGCGGCCGGGGCTGGTGCTTTTGCGGCTGCCGCAGCTTGCGGCGGTTGCCTGGTTCGGCGCGGCTGGGGCGGGGCATGAGCGGCCGCGGATGCAGCGGGGCTGCGGCCACCGCCTTCCATCGCGCGGCTGATGTTGGCCAGATGGTCGTCGATGCTCTGCAACTGCTCGCCCAGCGCTTGGATGTCGGCCCGCGTCGGCAGGTTCAGCAGGGTGAGGGAGCGCGCCCTCAGGTCGCCCAGCGCCTTCTGCGCGGTGAGCGAGGCATTCATGCCGCCGTGCATGCCCTGGCGGAACGGGTCCGAGGCCATGGTCTCGTTGGCGAATTCGTTGGTGCTTTTTTCCCATTGGGCCGTGAGCTCGCGCCACATGGCCATCGGGTCGAGGGATGGAAACTGGTTCATGGAGAGAAGCTCCCGTCGTCGATCAATGGTCGCGAAGCTGCGCCGTGTGCGCGGCGATGGCGCCGATGATCTGCGGCCACATCGGAATCGGCAGCGCCTGGCCCATGCGCGGAATGCGCAGCAGCTTGGCGCCGGGAATCGCATCGGCCACGTCGACACCGCAGGCCACCGGCACCAGCGGGTCGGCATCGCCGTGGATCACGAGGGTGGGCATGTGCACGTCGCGCAGCGCGGGCTTGCGGTTGCCGGATGCAAAGATGGCCGCGAGCTGGCGCGCCACGCCGCCCGGGTTGAGCCCACGCAGGAAGATGAGCTGGGCGCGTTCGGCGTCGCGCGCCTCGTCAAGCGGAAAGTCGGGGCCGCGCAGCACATGCCACACCTTCTTTCTTGTAGTGCGGCAGGTAAGCCTCGAAGGTCGTCGGCGTGGGCGCGAACAGCACCGCCATCGCTTCGGGCGTGGGCGGCGGCAGGGCCGGGTTGCCGGTGGTCGACATGATGCTGGTGAACGAGCGCATCCGCTGCGGATGGTGAATGGCCAGCTCCTGCCCGATCGCGCCGCCCATCGAGGTGCCCACAACATGGGCGCGTTCGATGCCGAGCGCGTCGAGCAGGCCGATGCAATCGGCTGCCATGTCGCGCAGGGTGTAGGGCACCTGCAGCGGCTTGCCCGCCATGGCCTGCAGCATCAGCGCCTGGATATCGGGTACGCCGAGATGCGGCAGGTGCGTCGAGTGGCCGATGTCGCGGTTGTCGAAGCGGATCACGCGGTGCCTGCCTGCTTCGGCAAGGCGGGCGCAGAACGCGTCGTCCCAGCCGACCATCTGGGCGCTGAGGCCCATGATCAGGACCAGCGGCGACGCGTCGGGGTCGCCGAAGCTGTCCCACGCGAGTTCAATGCCGTTGGCGCGCGTGCGCCGCTCGGTGCGGGGGTGGGACGGCGGTCATGACGGGCGCCCCGTCTTACTTGCGCTGCAGCAGCTTGGTCACTTCGTCCACGTTGGCCTGGATGCGCTGGCGCACCACGTCGAAGGCATCGGCCTGCGACTTGGCGGCCAGGTTGGCCAGTTCCTTGATGTCGTCGATGGCGCACTGGAACGACTGCCGGCCGAGTTCATCGAGCTTGGCGAGGTTGGCCTTGGCGTCCTTACCGGGCATTTCCTTGGCCGCCGTCTGCCATTCGCTGATGGCGCTCTTGATCATTTCGGTCTGCCGCTGCACCACGGTCTGCAGGCCCTGGTAGGACTTCTCGTTGGCCTGCATCAGCGCCTCCAAGTCCTTGCGGCCGCTGTCGAGCAGCTTGCCCGCGCCACTGGTCAGGTTGAGGTTCTGCAGGCGATCGGTCATGCCCTTGAGGTTCTTGAGCGGATTGAGCATGTCGGCGGCATTGGGGGCGGCCGCCTTGCTGCTGCTACTGCTGGCAGTGGTCTTCTTGGCGGCGGCTTTCTTGGCAGTGACCATGGTGCGGTATCTCCTGTGTCGGGTGATCGGATGGATGGCAAGGACCGGCCGGACGGCAAAAGTCCCTCGCCACGATACGCCGCACCGGCACGGCCAAGGTCACCGCAGCGACAAAAATGCCTGCGGGATTTCCCTTGGGTTACTTACATCGGCGGCGCAAAGCCGTTGCGCCCGGCCGTGACGCGCAGCGCGGTAGACGTGCCGTTCCTTTCCTGTGCGTTGACCAGCACCTTGGCGCCGGGCACCAACAGGGATTCGGTGCCGGGGCGGAAAGTCACGACCGGCACATCGGGCGGCACGATGACGGTCTTCTCGCCGCCCTTGTAGGTCAGCCGCAGCTGCTGCCCGCCGCGCACCGATTTCGGCGCCGCGCCAGGTCGGCGACGGTGGCGTTGGTCATGGTGCTTTGCGGCAGCAGGTCCCACGGGCGATGGCCTTCGCCGGTACCGCGCGCGGCCTCGGGGAACACCACCACTTCGAGCGCCTTCTGCGTGCCGTCGGCCTGCGGCATGGCGGCGGTGCCGATGAAGCTGCCCTGCTTGATGTCGGACAGCTTGATGCGGTAGACCTCCGACACCGCCATGTCGGCCGGCCGCGCGAGGGTGACGACTTCGCCGCTGCGGTCCTGGACCACGAGGGTGTTCGCGTCGACGCGGACGATGGTGCCGCGGATGCGGACCTGCTCGGAGGCGGCCTGCGCGGAGGCCGAGATCGGCAGGGCGGCGGCCGTCAGGCAAAGGACGGTGGTGGCGAGCAGGGCCCGTTGGGTGCTGGACAGAAGAATCGGCATATCGGCTTTCTAAGAACTGAGGAGGGGTGCGGGGCAATGTACGCCGCGCCGCCATAACGTGCAGGCCGCCGACTTACGGGGGAATGAGGAAGCAAAAAGGCCACATGCCGCGCGATGCGGCACGTGGCCTTGCTGTGGCCCGAGACGGGTTGCCGGGTCGTCAGTCCATCAGGTCGATCTCGAGTGCGCCTGCCGTGGCGGGCGTGCGTGCCCCGACCATCGCGAAGAGCTTGCCGCTCTGGGTCGCGAAGTGAAGTTCGGGGCCGCCGAACGACGCTGCGCGCATGCCGTACGGGCCGGAGACGCCCAGGGTGCCCAGCGTCGCGCTGCGCGTGGTGCGCGTGGCCGGCGTGCCGTTGGGAAGCACCTGGGTCCGCGCATAGCCGGATCCGTCCACGGCCACGCTGCCCCAGCTGCCGTTGGTCGCGCCGCCGCGCGAGGCGGTGACCGGCCAGGTCACGCGTTCGGGCAGGCCGATGCGGAACACCGAGGTGGTGGGCGTTGCAGGCTGGGGACCGGCCGACAGGTACACGTTGTCGTCGCCGATGCGCGCCATCCCGAAGCTGCCGCTGTCGGACGGGTTCGTGACGTTCACGATCTGCCAGGTGTCGACGGCCGCTCCGGCCGACACGGCGTAGGTCCTGACGGAGGCGGCCGGGCAGGTGTCGATGCGGTAGATCGTGCTGTCGTTGCACAGGTAGAGCGTGGTGCCGCCATTGGCGATCTGGAACTGGGTGATCGACGAATCGGCGGTCGTGGCCGTCAGGTTGATGCCCAGGCGGTTGTAGGTGCCGTCAAGCTCGGCCTGCGCCTTCACGAGCGAGCGCGATGCGACGAAGGGGCGCACTGCATAGCTCGCGGGCGTGACCTGCGCGACCGCGAACGGGAATGCGCCGACCACCGTGTTCGCCGCGAGACGGAAGCGCGCTGTGTTGGTCGGGGACGTGATCCGGCTGCTGTCGAAGACGAAGGTGCCCGCCTCCGAAGCGTCTTCGGCGAAGCTGCCGGATGCGACGGCACCGGCCTCGTCGGTCATCTCGTAGCGCTTGCTGTCCAGGTTCAACGCCAGCTGCTGCCGCGTGCCGTTGGTGGCGTAGACCTTGTAGCGGCCGTTGCGCGCATCGGGTGCGGTGCCGGTGTCGATCAGGTTGAGCTGGATATAACCCCGCGTCTCGGGATTGCGCATGCCGACGATCACCGAGAGCAGTCCGTTTTGCATTCCGTAGTACTTGCGCGTCCCGTTGCCGTTAATGCTGCGGATGCCTTCCGGCATCTGCGAGAAGATGCCGCCCACTGGCAGGCTCAGGCTGCCGTAGGTGCCATCAGCGCTGGTGCTGGTGCGCACCGCGTTGGCGGTGTCGATAAGGTTGCTGCCCCAACTGCCCTCTGTCGATGCGCCGACACCGCGGGTGGTAGGCCAGTTCGAAGAGTTGGGCAGGCCGATCCTCAGGAGCAGGGTGGTTGGCGTCGTCGCGCTGGGGCCCGCTGCCAGGTAGACGTTCTGGCCGCCAATACGCGCCATCCGGAACCTCACGGTGTCGGCGGCATCGGCAATGTTGGTGGCAACCCATGCGCTGTCGGTGTCCGCGGCGATCGTGTAGGTTCGCTTCGACGTGGCGGGGCAAAGGGCGATCCGGTAGATCACGTTGTCAAGACATATCTCGAGCGCCGTGCCGCCACCCGAAACGCGCAGGGCCAGCATCTGCGATTCCGAGCTGCCGGGGCCGTTGTGCGAGATGCCCAGGCGGTTGTAGTCGCTGTCGAGCAGCGCGGGGTCGGCCACGAAGTTGCGCGCGGCGATGAAGGGTTGCGCGGCGTAGACAAGCGGGTTCGAAAAAGTTACTGAGAACGGGAAGGCCCCGACGATGGCATCGGCAGCCACCCGGAAGCGCGCCGTGTTCGCCGCCGTGGTGATGCGGCTGCTGGCGAAGACGTAGGTACCCGGCTCGGTGAAGTCCTCGCTGAAGGCGCCGGACTCGGTCTGCCCGAGGTTGTCCGTCATCGTGTAGCTGCCGGCGTCGAAATCGACGGCGAGCTGCTGCTGCGTGCCGTTGGCCGCATAGACGCGGTAGCTGCCATTGCGTGCATCGGCGTTGTTCTCGACCTTGGCCGCCGCGACTTCGGGCTTGGCATTGCCACCCGACAGCGGGATCCCGCCACCGCTGGAACCGGAGCCACCTCCTCCACAAGCCGCCAGCAAGACGGCCATCCCCCAACCCACAAGATGTCTTGTCATCCTCATGTTCTGCCCTCTTTTTTTCAGATGGGCTCGGCAGCAAGCCGGCTGGCTCCTGAACCGAACCTGCAAGAATCGTAACCAGAGGTCTTTGCAGCCATGAGGATGGCAAATGACAGCCAAGACCCGCGGATTGGCGCAACCTCTCGCCCCGTCTACAATCCGCCGTTCCGAGGAGCGTTGCAGCGCCGTCAGGCGTGAGGCTCGGACCACATCGCAACCACGCTCACCCGCTGTTCTCGCGGTGAGTCTTTTCCCCGTACGCAGTGGCATCTTTCAAACCAGTTTTGGAGTTCTCATGAGCGCTGTTCTCAAGTCCACCCCCGTTTCGACCGCCGACCAGGCGATTGCCGACCTGTCCCTTGCCGCCTGGGGCCGCAAGGAAATCCGCATTGCGGAAACCGAAATGCCCGGCCTGATGGCCATCCGTGAAGAGTTCTCGAAGGCGCAGCCGCTGAAGGGCGCGCGCATCACGGGCTCGCTGCACATGACCATTCAGACGGCCGTGCTGATCGAGACGCTGCAAGCGCTCGGCGCCACCGTGCGCTGGGCCTCGTGTAACATCTTCTCGACGCAGGACCACGCTGCTGCGGCCATTGCCGCTTCGGGCACGCCGGTGTTCGCGATCAAGGGCGAGTCGCTCGAAGATTACTGGGGCTACACCCACAGTATCTTCGACTTCGGCCCCAAGGGTTCGGCGGGCGAAGGCCCGAACATGATTCTGGACGATGGCGGCGACGCCACGCTGCTGATGCATCTGGGCCAACGCGCCGAGAAGGACCAGAGCGTGCTGGCCAACCCGACCAGCGAAGAAGAACGCATCCTCTACGCCGCGATTAAGGCCAAGCTGGCAGTGGACGCTACCTGGTACACCCGCAAGTCCGCTGAAATCGTCGGCGTGACCGAAGAGACGACCACCGGCGTGCACCGCCTGAACGAGATGAGCGCCAAGGGCACGCTGCTGTTCCGCGCCATCAACGTGAACGACTCGGTCACCAAGAGCAAGTTCGACAACCTGTACGGCTGCCGCGAATCGCTGGTGGACGGCATCAAGCGCGCGACCGACGTGATGATCGCCGGCAAGGTGGCCTGCGTGGCCGGCTACGGCGACGTGGGCAAGGGCTCGGCGCAGGCACTGCGCGCACTGAGCGCCCAGGTGTGGGTGACCGAAATCGACCCGATCAACGCCCTGCAGGCCGCGATGGAAGGCTACAAGGTCGTCACGATGGAATACGCCGCCGACAAGGCCGACATCTTCGTGACCACCACCGGCAACAAGGACGTCATCACGCACGACACGATGGCGAAGATGAAGGACCAGGCCATCGTCTGCAACATCGGCCACTTCGACAACGAGATCGACGTTGCGTCGATCGAGAAGTACGAATGGGAAGAAATCAAGCCGCAGGTCGACCACATCACCTTCCCCGACGGCAAGAAGATCATCCTGCTGGCCAAGGGCCGCCTCGTGAACCTGGGCTGCGGCACGGGCCACCCGAGCTTCGTGATGTCGTCGTCGTTCGCGAACCAGACCATCGCCCAGATCGAGCTGTTCACCAAGCCCGACGCTTACCAGGCCGGCAAGGTCTACGTGCTGCCGAAGCACCTGGACGAGAAGGTCGCTCGCCTGCACCTGAAGAAGGTCGGCGCGATGCTGACCGAGCTGACGGACTCGCAAGCGGCCTACATCGGCGTGAGCAAGAACGGCCCTTACAAGCCGGACACGTACCGCTACTGATAGGGCACATGCGCGCTGATCAACTGTTGGTGGAGCGCGGCCTTGCCGCGTCGCGTTCGCAGGCCGTGCGGCTGATCGCCGGCGGCATGCGCTGGCGCGATGCGGGCACGAGCGACGCATGGCGCTCCGTCGTCAAGAACAAGGACGAGGTGCCCGAATCCGCCGAGCTCGAGCTCGACGATGCGGCCGAGGCGCGGTACGTCTCGCGCGGCGGGCTCAAGCTCGAAGGCGCGCTGGCTGTCAGCGGCGTCGATCCTGCGGGCAAGCTGTGCCTCGATGTGGGCCAGTCGACCGGCGGCTTCACCGACTGCCTGCTGCAGCGCGGCGCGACGAAGGTCGTCGGCGTCGATGTCGGCCACGGCAACTGCATGCGAAGTTGCGCGAGGACGAGCGCGTCGAGGCCATCGAAGGCGTCAACGCGCGTGCCCTGTCGCCCGACGATCTGGGGGAGAGCGGCGAGTCGCAGTTCGACCTCATCGTCGGCGACCTGTCGTTCATCTCGCTCACGCTGGTGCTGCCGGCGGTGGTGCCTTTCCTCGCCGAGGACGGCCACCTGCTGATGCTGGTCAAGCCGCAGTTCGAACTGCAGCCCGGCCAAGTCGGCAAGGGCGGTATCGTGCGCGACGAGGCCATGTATGCGGTGGTCGAAAAGCGCCTGCGCGATGCCTGCGCGGCACTCGACCTGCGCGTGCTGCAGTGGTTCGACAGCTCGATCGCCGGCGGCGATGGCAACCGCGAGTTTTTCATTCATGCCGTCCCCCATACGAACGGCTCTTAAGGAGACGCAGGTGCGCCTTCCGCTGAGTTTCGAATTCTTTCCGACCAAGACGCCCGAAGGCGCGGTGAAGCTGCGCGCGGTGCGCCAGCAGCTGTATGTGCGCAAGCCGCAGTTCTGCTCGGTCACTTATGGCGCCGGCGGCTCCACGCACCAGGGCACTTTCGGTGCGGTGCAGGAGATCCTGTCTGAGGGCGTTGATGCCGCGAGCCACTTCTCGTGCATCGGTGCCACCAAGGCCACGGTGCGCGAGCAGCTGGCCGAGCTCAAGGCCATGGGCGTCAAGCGTCTGGTCGCGCTGCGTGGCGATCTGCCGAGCGGCTACGGCGTCGGCGGCGAGTTCCACTACGCGAGCGATCTCGTGGCCTTCATTCGCGAAGAGACGGGTCGCGACTTCCACATCGAGGTGGCCTGCTACCCCGAAATCCACCCGCAGGCGCGCTCGCCCGAAGCCGACCTGCAGGCCTATGCCGCCAAGGTGAAGGCCGGGGCCGATTCGGCCATCACGCAGTATTTCTTCAGCCCCGAGGCCTACTTCCGCTTTGTCGACGACACGCGCAAGCTCGGGCTCGACGTGCCGATCGTGCCGGGCATCATGCCGATCACGAGCTCGACGCAGCTGATGCGCTTCTCGGACGCCTGCGGCGCCGAGATTCCACGCTGGATCCGCCTGCGGCTGCAGGGCTTTGGCGACGACACGGCATCGATCAAGGCCTTCGGTCTCGACGTGGTCACCGACCTTTGCGCGCGCCTGCGCGATGGCGGCGCACCCGCGTTGCACTTCTACACGATGAACCAGTCGGCGGCGACGCTGGCCATTCTGGAGCGCCTCGATTGAGAGGGGGCGCAGCGGGAGCGGCGGTTTCGCTGCGCGCAGGGCTTCGTGTGGCCCTCGTCGCTGCAACCTGCGTGCTTGCGGGCTGCGCCATGCCGCCTGCCACCGAAGGCGGTGTCGACCCGGGTGCTGCGGCGGGCTCGCGGCTGCGGCCGCTGTCGCCGGCGCTTGCGATTCCGCCGGGCGTCGCGGCTCGCTCGAACGTGCCTTCGGTGCGCTACGACCTCGCGGTATCGGGCACCGGCGAGTTGACGCCCGACGACGGCGTGCCCGGTGACGACGGCCCCCGTGAAATCTTCGCGCGCGGTGGTGCTTCCTGGTACGGCATCCAGTTCCACCAGCGCAAGACCGCGAGCGGCGAGCGCTTCGACATGGGCGCCATGACGGCCGCCCACAAGACCCTGCCGTTCAACACGCGCGTCTGCGTGCGCAGCCTGGTCAACGGCAGCGAGGTGCTGGTGCGCATCAACGACCGCGGACCCTATGCGCAAGGCCGCGTGATCGACCTGAGCCGGGCTGCGGCCGACCGCATCGGACTGACGGGGCTCGGGATCAAGCAGGTCGCGTTGTCGGTCGTCGGCCCCGCGGGCATGCGCTGCGGCGGAGTCGCGGTGGAGCCGGGCGATGCCGTGGCGCCGGCGGCACCCGCGGCCGAGCGTGCCAAGGCCACTGTCCCGGCGCGCCGCAAGGTGATCGTGCCGCCGCGTCGGCGCCGATAAAAGACCGGGTCAGCCCCCGCTCTCGAGCGAGAAGGTGGCGTTCCGGTCCTGCGCCAGCTTCTCGACCAGCTGCGGGAGTGCGGCGGCGAGCAGCGGCTTCAAGGTGTAGGGCGGGTTGATCAGGAACATGCCGCTGGCCGGCAGCCCGGGCCGCTTGGTCTCGCCGGTCGGCGTGGACGTCAGCTTGCTCGACTTGACCGTCAGCGTCGCATGCAGCCACGGCTTGCCGGCCTTGGTCGCCATCGTCTTGAGCCGGCGCGGCAGGTCGTGCGCCTCGGGCCTCGGAATGATCGGGTACCAGACGGCATAGGTGCCGGTGGCAAAGCGCTTGAGCGCCTCGGCCGCGAAGTCGAGCACGCGGCCGTAGTCGCTCTTGATCTCGTAGCTCGGGTCCATCAGCACCAGCGCGCGGCGCGACGGCGGCGGCAGGAACTTGGTGGCGCTGCTGAAGCCGTCCTCGCGCAGCACGACGATCTGGCGGCCGGCCTCGAGCTGCGCGATGTTGGCGTCCAGCGTGCGTGCGTCGGTGGGGTGCAGCTCGAACAGCTTGAGCTTGTCGTGGTCGCGTAGCAGATGCTGCACGATGAAGGGCGAGCCGGGGTAGACGCGGGCGCCGCCCTTGGGGTTGAAGTCGTGGATCACGCTGAGGTAGCGCGCGATGGCGTCGGCCAAGGGCGCCTCGGCTTCGACGGCCACCTTTTTGGTGGCCGACTTCGCGGCAGGGGCGGGTGTCGCGGGCTCTTTCTTCTCTGAAAGCAGGCGCAGGATGCCTTCGGCCGCTTCGCCGCTGGTGTCGGCGTAGTCGCCGTCGAGCCGGTAGAGGCCGGCGCCGGCGTGGGTGTCGACGACCGTCAGGGCTGCTTCTTTTTCAAGCATATGGTCGAGCGCGGCAATCAGCACCGTGTGCTTGAGCACGTCGGCGTGGTTGCCGGCATGGAAGGCGTGGCGGTAACTGAACATGAGGGATTCCGGATAGGTGGCAGATGCACAACAGCCTATCAACCGAGGCTGCAGTAACATCAAATTACAAAACTAGAGGGAAACAGGATGAACCCGTCGAACTGGAGATTTTGGGGCCTCGCGGGCCTGATGGGAATTTTGTCGGTCCTGACCGGCTGTGCTTCGGTCAGCCAGGGGTTGAATCAGCCGATCCGCATCGACGTCCTGTCGCCGACGGGCTAGGCGCTGCCGGACGCAGACTGCCGGGCGACCAACGACAAGGGGTCGATCAAGGCGAGGTCGAACCACCCCATCGGTGTGCGCCGCTCGCGCGCCGATCTGCTGGTGCAGTGTGTTCTTCCCGGTCAGGGGCGGGCCACCGGTACGGCCATTTCGCGTCCCAATCTTGGTTTTGCGGGCAATCTGATGCTCGGCGGGGTGTTCGGCGCGGCCCTCGACGACAGCAACGGCACTGCGTACACCTATCCGACCTGGATCCAGCTGGTTCTGGGCGAGGAGCGCCTGTTCGACCGCAGTGGGCATCGCGACGAGAGCCTGGACACAGGCACTTTCGTGCGAAAGATCGACACCGATCTTTCCAGGGAAGCGCTGGCCAAGCCTGCGGCGGCCCCGGTCCGCTGAGCCCGACGATAGGGGGAAATTGGCCAGATCGGCCAATTCTTCATATAATCGCAAGCTTCGCAGCGTTTTTGTGGCCCCGCGGCGAAGGCGCGCAACCTGTTCTCCAGGGTGCGTGAAACCCACCTAAGAGATTCCCATCAGAGGAACGCCGACCGTGGAAAAGGGCTCGTCAAACCCTCTTTTCAAGAGAAAAACTCATGACCAAAACGTTCAGCGCCAAACCCGCTGACGTGACGCACGAGTGGTTTGTGATTGACGCGACCGACAAGGTCCTCGGACGAGTAGCCAGCGAAGTTGCTCTCCGTTTGCGCGGCAAACACAAGGCCATTTACACGCCTC
>CAMATD010000168.1 GCA_945860785.1 Variovorax sp. YR752
CGTGATCAAGACCTACGTGCGCCTCGGCCTGGGCGTGGGCATCGTGGCCGAAATGGCGGTGCGCGACGAGTCGAATGCCGACCTCGTGGTGCGCCCGATGGGCCATGTGTTCGGCCAGAATATTGCCCGGGTCGCGTTCAAGCGCAGCGCGTACCTGCGCAACTTCGTCTTCAAGTTCGCCGAGCTGCTGTCCGACCGGCTCGACCGCAACCTGATCGCCAAGGCTCTCAGCGGCCACCAACAAGACTACGAGTTATAGGATCACCCCCAGTCTTCGCGCACTTCGTGTCGCTTCGCCAACCCCCTTGCAGGGGGCAACACCAGCAGCCCGGCAGAGCCGGTTCTGCGGTGTTCCGCGAAGACGGTACGCGCGGCGAAACCATTGAAGCCACGACCACCATGAGCACTGTTCTTTCTTCTCCCCGCACGCCCGAGATCACCACCAAGCTGCCGGCCGTCGGCACCACCATCTTCACGGTCATGTCGGCCCTGGCCGCCGAGAAGAACGCGGTCAACCTCGGGCAGGGCTTTCCGGGGTAGTCGTATTTTTCGTGCGAATTGATACGGTTCCTCTCCAAACCCGGCGTTCATGCGGGTTTCCAGCTCGTTCATTGTGATTTCCTGCGCTGCTTCTCTGCCTGGAGTGACCGCTTGGCCAATATGGGAAGCGGTAAAGTCACGGGTCTCGACAGATGGATCAAGGTGGTCTCATGGCTGACTACGGACTTCGCTATGTGGGCGCCGACTGCCTCCCCGGCCGGTTGACCGAGTTCGATCTTCAGCAAAACTTCCGACTGTCAATCAGCGACGTCGAGGCCATCAAGACCCAGTTCAGAAGCGATCACCGCGCCGGCGTCGCGGTGCTGCTGCTTTTTCTGAGAGCCGCAGGCCGTCCGCTTGATCGAATTTCTGTGCTGCCACGGGTATTGCTGCGCTATGTCGCTGAAAAGCTTCAGGTCGATGCACCGTCGATCGCGACCTTGCGCTCGATCTACAAACGGCGGCCGACACACTACGAGCACCAAGCCTGGGTAAAAAAATATCTGGGCCTCAATGAGGTTGACCAAGCAGTCAGCGATCTGCTGGCCACTTACCTGACGGCGCAAGCCAATGAGGTGGTTTCTGTCGACGAACTGGTGACCGCGGCGTGCCGCTGGCTCCACGAGCGCAAGATACTGATTCCCAGTGACCGCCAGGTGCGCGACCTGGCTCGGCAATGCTTCGTCCGAGTCGAGGCCGAGATCCTCAAAACCATCCGTGCGTGCATTGCACCCGAGAGTTTGGCGCGCTGCCAATCGATCATTCGAGCCAAGTACGGGGACTCGTCGGCATCAATTCTGGAGTGGCTCAAAACGCCGCCCAGGCGCCACAGCCCGACCTCGCTGGCCGAAACACTCGACAAGATCAAATATCTCAAGGGTCTGGGCGCCCATGAATGGCCGCTGCAAGCCATTCCGCTGGAAAAGCAGCGCGGCTACGCGCAAGCCGTGCAAGCTCGCCGTCCGGTGATGACCAGCAAACTACGCGAGTCGACGCAAGCGATCGAACTGGTTTTCTTCCTGCGCATCACTCTGCTCGAACTCACCGACAGCGTCATCTACCAGGCTGGCCGGCGGGTCTCTGACCTGGTGCGCCGGGCCTACGACAAGACTCAGGCGCGGCAAGCGCGTTCGTCGGCCGAATATCGCGATCGGCTGGTGTCTATCAAGACACTGGTGGACGACATTGGCCGGTCCGCCGAAGTGCGCCTCGCGGCCATCGGCGAGCTGGTGTCGGACATGGGTCTGCCTTCGGCCAGCAGCCATGCCGCCAACGTTCGGCAGGTACTTACCGACGAGCCCTCGCGCATCCGGGCACTTCTGAGCAGCCTGCAGGACTTGGACTTCAAGGGTCGGCCCAATGACAACAGCCTGAAGCTGCTCGCGTCGCTGAAAGAGATCTACGCGGCCAAGCTCAATGAACTCCCGCAGGACCAGGCCTTTCCCGTCGACAAGCCCTGGCGCGATCTGGTAAGTGATCCAGACCGCAGGCGCGCGTTGAAGGCGATGGAAGCCTGCGCGATGGTGGGGCTGCGCAAGGGCCTTCGCCGTGGCAGCGTCTGGATCGACCACAGCTTCTCCTACCGCGAACGCGATCAGATGCTGATCCCGCCGGCCGACTGGGCGTCGGACCGCGAGCGCCATCTGTCCATTCTGGGCCTGCCCGCCGAAGCCGATGTCTTCCTCGAGCCACTGCTCAAGAACATCCAGGCTGGCTTGGCAGCCGTGGCCGAGGCCAAGCAGCAGGGCAAGTTGACCATCGACGTCCAGGGCATGCTGCACCTGCCGGTGCCGCAAGCGCTGCCCGAGGAGATCGATCCCAAGCGCACGCGCGACCTGATGTTCAAGGAGATCGGCGACGTGCAGTTCCCCGACCTGCTGCTGGAGATGGATGCGCAGACCAACTTCAGTGAAATCCTCCTGGCTCGACGCGCGCGCGACGAGCGCGAACTGGTGGCCCTGTATGCCGCCTTGATCGCCCACGGCACCGAAATTGACGCCAAGAGCGTGGCGGCCATGACGCCGCAGCTCGATCCGGATCTGGTTTCCGTGGCGATGCGAGCTTTGGAAGCGTCCGGGCGGCTGCGCCGAGCCAACGAGCGCGTGGTCGAGTTTCAGGGGAAACACGCCATCGCCGAACTTTGGGGCAGCGGCAAGACGGCGTCGAGCGACATGATGAGCCTGGATGCCTCCAAGCATTTGTACAACGCACGAATCGATCCGCGACGGCGCACGCATGCGGTGGGCCTGTACACTCATGTGCTGGACCAACACGGCATCATCTACGATCAACCCATCGTCTTGAACGAACGTCAGGCCGGCGCGGCGATCGAGGGGGTTGTCCGGTACAACGACAGCAATGAACGGGTGCGCCTGTCCCTGCTGGCCGTGGACACGCACGGCTACACGAACGTCGGCATGGCGGTGGCCAAGGGGTTGGGCTTCGATCTGTGTCCGCGGCTGCGTGACTTGTCAGAGCGCAAGCTGTATCTGCCGCGCAGCCTGGAGGCACCGGAAGGTCTGGACCAGGTTCTCGTGCGCGATGTGTCGCTCAAGGCCATTCGCGCCGGCTGGGACGAGTACCTGCGCATGGTGGCGTCCGTCCGCAGTGGCCGGGTGAGTGCCAACGTGCTCATGCATCGATTCGGCAGTGCGGCCCATGGTGACCCGGCGCATCGAGCGGTCGATCAGCTCGGCCGGCTTTTGCGCACGCTGTTTCTATGCGACTACTTCAGCAATCCCGAGTTCCGCCGCGAGATCCACACCATCCTGAACCGCGGCGAGTCGGTTCACCAATTGCAGCGCGCGGTCTACTACGGAAAGGTGCCGCCGGAACGGGGGCGGCGGCGCGACGAGATGGTCGCGATTTCCGGCTCGCACACGTTGCTCACCAACCTGGTGCTGGCCTGGAACACGCATCACATGCAGGAGACGGCGGAGCGGTGGCGGCGAGCCGGCCAGCAGATCGAGGATGCCTGGCTGGCGCGCATGGGGCCGGCGCACTTCGCGCACGTGAATTTTCGGGGGACGTTCAAATTCGGTATCTCGCGGTATGCCGAAATGCTGTTGAGCCAGGCGTCCACTGGCGCGAAGAGATCGGCCTAGTTTTGAAGGAGTACCTCGCAGATGCCGTTGAAATTCGGCGACGTTTTATGAAGCCATTCACTAAGCGGCGGACCAGCAATGACATTCAGATTGTGCTGGGCGATGGCTGGAAGCGATTTGCGTTCGCGCCCGAGGGTCTGGATTACTTGGGTACGATCCAGCGCGGCATGGAAATCGGCGCGCTGGCCAAGGACGTTGCGGGCGACTACTGGCAGGTCAATGGCGATGTCCGGCAGGCGCTAAATGCGAGCCGGGTCGCGGCCCACCTGCGCAAGGCCCTTGCGCAGCGCGGCCCGCACGCGGCCGGCCGATCGGCGACCGGCGTCGCACGCGCCGCTGTGGTGGTCTTGATCAAACCGCGTCGACGGGTGCCGATAGCGCAGGTGTAGCCCGCGCTCATGCCCAGAGCACCTGAGCGCGCTATCGGCGACTTCTTCGGGCGGGATGGTGCGGCGCGAGCACACCAGCGCCGCCAGAAATCCTTCGCAGAACTCCCATTGCAGGATTTCCTCATGGGCCTCGCGCAGCAAGTCCAGCTCCGCTTCCTAGGTAGGCGTCGAAGTCGTCCGGGCCCAGTGATGCCAGGTCAGGCGTCGCAGTGGAGGAATCGGAAGCGGCCATCGCAATCGTACTTCATGCGGTCGGTCACCACTTCGGCCGATGTGCTCGCCCGGCAGGATCTCGTACGGGTATCGGTCAGCACTTATCTCGCGCCTTGATTTGACGCAGAAGGGCTCAATCAGGGCGAGCCTGGCGATTCTCCTCAGGAAATCAGATCTGGAAATGAGCTTCGCAAATGGAGGAGACAGAGTGCCGTAGAGACCTACGAAACCCCGCCCGAAGGTCGACTTTCGGAGGACCTCGTCCCGAAACGTTCGGAGGACCTGAACTTCAGGCGCCAGCGCCGAACCGTACGCTGCTGTCGCGATGAAGCAACCGCCTTTCTTCGAATCTTGCTCCTCAACTGACTCGAGTATTCCTCGCGCAAATCTATGCTCTGGATTGATGACCAAAACCTGGCGCAAATTCTCCTTCGCCGCATCCCTCTGTTTCATCGCCAGATTGCACATCGCGTACTCGAACTGAACGACATCCTTGCCATCGAATTTGTTGATCCTTCCTTCCGAGAGACCTTGAAGCAGGAGTTGCTCTGCGGCTTGGACCTTTGTCATGACGGCCCTGGGATCTTCTGTGTCCCACATTTTTGAACTGGCTTCGGCAATCCCGAGTTTTGGCGACGCCTCGTTAGGCCGCATTTGTTCGGCCTGCTGAAAGGCCGCAAGCGCCGACTGGTAGAGCGATCTACCCTTCGCATGGTTTCCGTTGAGCTTGGCTTGAGTGCCCTCCATCAAAGCGGCGTGGCCCTGGGTAATCAGAAGCTTGTAGGGCTCTTGCTTGGTGCCCGGTGGACCGTCGAAGAGTGTGGTTCCCTGCTTCGCTGTCATCAGCAAGACCTTGGATGGTCCTGCGGAAACAACTGCCGTCTGTAACTGCGCCGCCAACGCGGTCTGGACGACCCCGATGATCTGAGGATCGCCGTTTTGAAATGGGCCGTGTGTCTCCATATTGTCTACATTCATCTCGTCGCCGGCCGAGTAAATCCGGATGTCGTCTGGATGCTCCGCCAGCAATCGCCCGAATTGGGCCGCTACGCTTTCTTCCGCCATGCTCTTCTCCGTGTTTATGTCGAGTCCTGAAAAACGCATCCAGCCTATTTCAAGGTGTAGTGCTTGCACTTAGGACATTGATCGCGTCCGCTCCCACACTTTGAGCACAGGTGTATTGCGCACTTGGGGCAGTACTTCGCACCCGGCCACGAAAGATCGAACTTCACCTTTCCGCAGACAAAACAAGGAACCTTGGATTCAGCCATCAAAAAACTCCGTTCGTGGTGAACTTTTCATAACCCTCGCGACTTTTAGCCCCTGAAGCCCTCAACAGGCAACAGGAGTAGTGAAGAGGTTTCTCTTCGGAGCGGAGCCGTTCGCTCAGTTCAGCCGCGCTGGAAAGACGTGAGCTCGCGACTCGTCTTGAATTGAGGGTAATTCCGCATGTGTTTCAGGACGCAGCCCGTGTCAGGCGAGTACCAGATAGTCTCGGTCATGACGCCGCCGCTGCCGCTTTTCAGGCTGCCCGTCAGCTGAACCTTCGCGGCACGGAAAGTACCTGCCGGCACCTTGAGTTCCTCGATGGCCTCGACTTTGCCGCTGACTTCCCAGGTACCCTTCTGGCCATTCGCCAGCTCGTAGCTGTAGGAGACGTTGTTCCACGTCTTGCCCACGGCGAGGGGGAACTGGAACCGCGGGACGAAGGGCGCGTTGACGATCTTGCCGGCGGGGCCGTCGTTCAGGAATACGTTCCCTTCACGGGTGTAGTGCGCCGTCTCGGTTTTCGGCCCGGTCGCGTCGCGGTCGCGGAACTCGGCCACATAGCCCTTGACGTTCAGCGAAACGACGACCTGGGCGTAGGGCGTCAGTTCCTTGAACTGATCGCGCCTGGCGTACACGCAGGTGTCGCCGACCTTGACGACAGGGACTTCGATGGTGGTCGCCACCACATCCTGTTGCTGCGCGGAGGCTGCGGAACCGAAGGCCAGGCTGGCCGCGGTAACGATTGCAAGAATTGCAAGAATGCATGCACGCATGAGGGGCTCCTGGAATAGATTGAAAAAATGACCGCCTTTACATAACCCTGCTCGTATTGTCTAACGGCGACAGAACATTGCTCACGCGGGCCTCTGAATCGGCCGAGCCATCTGCAGTTGTCGGAGAGGTAGCGCAAAAAGTAATGAACATATTCACCTTGAACCATAACTTCATTGGCGAGCTCGGCGCGTGGCGCACGCAGTCTTCCGGGTGAAGGAATGGACTTCGTCAGATTCGTCCTGCGGCCTGAGGCTCTCACACCGGACCAATCAGCTATGTCTGCCGCGTATCGTAAGTAGAGGGGAAACACCGGCATTGGAACACCGGTGTCAGCCTCGGCAATATTCGGGAAGGTAAGTCGTGGCGACCATTTTGGCGCCACGCGGAATATCGTTGCTGTTTCCACACCGCCATTTCGGGGGTTCAGTCGCCGGCTTGCCAGTCCACTGCAATCGGCGGCCGTTCACCAAGGGTGACAATCGTTATTACTCGGTTATCGATGTCTCTATTCAGGAAGTGATCGCCCGCCCAGATGTGAATAGCCCCATGGGCTGTTGTGCGAACACTGAAGTTGCTGGCCCTTACTTCGCAACCCCAGCCATCCGCCTTTGGCTTACCGACGGCGGTCATATAAGCCTCTGTGATGGCTGTGCGGCAGAAGCTAGCTGCCTGAATCAACTCCTGAACTTTGCGCCTGTTAACGGCGAGAAGACACTCATCCATTTCGCTCTGGGAGAAGACGGGCGGCATGACTAAGGAAAGGAGTACCAGCGTGGCGATTGAGTGAATGCGCTGCATTAACTACTCCTCCGGATTGCTCGTTTGGGGGCGATGGATGATTAGGCGGTGAGAGGCATTTGTCAACCAGGAGCAGAGGCCGTCGCTCAGACATTCCTGCGCGGCATAACCGTTGGAGTCGAGCGAGGAGACTCACGCTCTTGCCTCATTGATGAGTGTCCGTGCTTCCGCAAGGAGTGACTGGCAACGGCCCTCGTGTGCTCGACGGTCGGCATCGGACTTGGTCGCGGCGTTGCGCGCAGAGGAGGCCGCGTGAGATCTCCTGTCTCGCTCAGCGCGCTGTGCAGCCTCCACGCTCTTCGCGTGACTCTCGGACAAGCGCTGGACAGCTACCCACACCGGTATTCCTACCCAAAACCAAAATCCTACAAAAACTGGTCCGATGTTACCCGCCAGCGCAATGGACACAAGCTGCAACGGAAAACTGGTACCAACGTGCCACAGAAACCACCAACGAATTCTGAACGGGGGGACCTGCTCGAGAACTTCGAGACATCTCTCCGCCCCGGTCGCTGCACTCTCCAAACTGGTCATCTGACGCTCCAAATCGCGCTTCTTCAAGGCGGAATCTGCGGCGGCCAAGATGGCGCTTATGCCCTTTGTGACTTCTCTTGCCCTGTTGTGCAATTGAAGCAAGTCACGGTAGGACGCACGCGATGTCGCAAGTGAAATCTCATCGAGAGCGTTCGCGGCGAGGCGAGCTTCCGCAATGACCGCAGCTGATTCGGGATGTTCATGAATCCCTTTCAGCAGTCCTCTTGCGGTGGTCACTTTGTTCTCGACGCGCCCGCGCGCCTCAAGGGCCAAGCGAGACAACAAGGACAAAACCTCTGAACGCGAGGGGTCCAAGTCCGGCTCAACTACAGCTTTCGCGAAAAAGCCCGCCTGTTTTCGGATTGCTTGTTCCAGGCAAGCCACGCACTTGTTGACGTCACCTGCTAGGGCCGCGTAGATACCGAGCGCGTAGACGTCATCGGTCTGGCCGCCGTCGATTAACGCCACGGCTCGACGGGCATTTACGGCGGCCTCGCGGTACTCCCGTTGAGCATAGTGGACGCGCGCAATTGCCATTAGGGCGCGGCTCTTCGCCTGCTCGTCGAGGCCCGACGGCAAACGTAACGCATCATGGAAGAATTGAAGGGCCTCTGTGCTGACTCCCTTCTGGACAGCTATCAGCCCCAAATTCATCAGCACTTGATAGTCCGTCGTGTCTTGGGCCAATGCCTGTCGAAAGCGCTCCTCGGCGCGCTCGTATTGCTCGTTGATGTAATGTCTGACGCCTTGCTCGACAAGCTGGCGGGCCTCATTGCTGCGGCTTTCGCGCAGTGTGCGGAGAATCCCGGCCAAGGTCTCTCCCTGCTGAGCGAGTTGCCATGCGATCTCACCCAAATACGCGCACAACCTGTCCCCGAGCACATCGATAGCCGCAGCGATCTGGTCTGCTGCATCCCTCACGCTCGACGAGACAAGAGTGGCGTAGTCTCGAAGGCCAGCTTCGAGCGCTGTGGTCTGTTGATTGATTTCGTTTGCGATAATTTCAGCGGCGGCGAGATTGCTCCTGGCGATCGTCCTCGCGGCGGACCGCTGTGCATCGAGCTGCTGACGCCCGATGGCGATCAACTCCTCCTGCCGGCGTGGGCTCTCGTACACGAGCTCGGCCTCGGGCGTGTATGGTGCTGGCCATTTCGCCAGAAACCGCCGTGACAGTGTTGGATCAGGCATATCGCACCTATGGCTTCATCGGGCTAACGGCGCTTCGCGGGCAATGCCGTTGCGTGTCGCGTCGACCGACAGGTTAGGCCACAGGCGCCAGCATTGCATGATGCAGGTAGACTAATTCAATGACACGTCGGCGGTTATTGATCGTGGTTTGACATTGGAACACTTGCTCTCATATGGGTTCTTCTCGATTCCTACCGTGACTTGAAAGGAAGAGTTTCCGAGCCATGATGTTGGCTGGCCATACAACACCTTCATCTCGCAGTCGGTCACCGACGCACCAACTTTCCTCTTGGTCACTTGACCATTGTTCAAGTTGACTACGTGAACCTCATCTTGAACCTCGCCAGCATCGGTGACTATGGCGTATGCACCGTCCGGCGACCAGTAAACCGTGTCAGAGATACCGGGACCGGGAAGTCGAGCGAGAACACCCTTGCCGCCCTTCCCCCAGATAAAGCCTTCCATTGGTCCCTTGTCCCTATCAGCAAGGATGGCATACCGGAGAGCACCGTTCCCGCTACCTTTGGAAATGCGAAGTTCGGCGGCCGGGGGATCGCCTGCCTTCGCCACTGGCTGCTGTTCGAAAGTAAGCTCACCGGTCTTGGTCAACGACCAGTTATCGCGCGATTCGCCAGCGCCAATTCTTTCCGTGGCCTTGTCGCCAACCGCAGGAATCACTGGAGTGCGTGTCATGTTCTTTGCGGGTGGAAGTGGCTGAGTAGTTGGGATCGCCTGCGAGGATTCAAGGGAACCAGCCCCAATTTGCAATCGCCAACCATCGTCAAAACGCCGGAAAGTGAGCGCTGCGTTCTTCTTTCCTACATATTCCGTTTGGAAGTTGAATGCTGTGACAAAGGGACTTGGGGCAAGGGTTGCAACGAAGGTAACTAAGGCTGTCGTTTCTGACTCCTTCGCAATTCCGGTGACTTCCACTCCTTCCACGACGCTGAGAACATAGTGCGTTTTCCCCCCTTTCTGCAGAATGTATGGCTGCCCCTTCGAGGTCCACTCGACGTCATAAACGCTTACGTCATACCCAGGCCCCTGCCCCTTTCGTTTAGTAATCAATTTATAGGTGAGCAATTGCGCCTTGGCGAGATCGTTGAACCACTTTCCCTCTGAGTCTTGAAACATGTCCATTATCTCAATGGCATAACGACCATTAGGGGTTTTCTTGATTGAATCGATGAGGTGATGGGTAGTAGGCGGCTCTTCTTTCTTGAGCATCTCCGTGATAAGTTTGGCGGCTTCCGGCCGGGACAGGTCCTTTGACCCGCAAGCAGAGAGTAATAGAGCACACCCGAGGAATAGCATCAACATCAACGATCTGTTTTGCATGTGGTCATCCTGTGGTTAAACAACATTTGAAGGCAATTGCCTGGCCTAACGAGGCCAGGCAAAAACCCCTTTTCGTGCACTCGCGAGCAGGGTCATTGTGGGTGTTGAAACACTGGATTTCACGATGCGGTCTCGTCGATGTCGTTTGGTCCGTGATCGCCATTTGTACCCGATCGAGGCCCGGATGACCATCCTGCGCGTTGAGGAGGGCTCTTTTGCCTCTCCCGTGCCCGTCAACCCCCGTATCCCGCCCCAGCCAGCTTCTCGATGTTGTGCACCAGCCTGTACAGGTGCCACCGGGTGCTGACCTTGTTGCGTCCCCGCAGCGTGAACCGGCTGAGTCGCTTGTTGCTTGTTGCTTGTTGCTTGTTGCTTGTTGCTTGTTGCTTGTTGCTTGTTGCTTGTTGCGCCGTATGCTGCCGAAGACAGGTTCCACCGTGCCGATGCGCTGGCTGTACAGGCGTCGGCCTTGCGGGCTGTCGATTGCGTGGCGCATCATCTTGGCCGGGTCGTCCCCGGCCTTGCTGGTTGCGTGAAACCGGGACACCGTCTTCGCCAACGTGGGCTCGGGGGTCTTGAGGCATTGGCCACGCAGCTTGCAGCTCTTGCAGTAGCTCACCAGATGCGCGCGCATCAAGTCAATGTCGCTGCACTTGTACGTCTATTGAGATAATCTTTCTTATCGCAATAGGCATGTTAATCGCCTAAACTGGCGTTCGTGAAAAGTACCCGAGTCTCCAAGCCGGCGAATGCGGAAAGGGATTTCCCCGGTACCGCTGCCCTGGCCGCGCTGCGCGCCTGGTACGCCGGCCTGAGCGCGCGAGCGGCGGTTGCGCAATACCTCGGGCAGGACAAGGCGAGCGGCCAGTCCTCCCGCGCGATGCTGGGTGACATCCGGCGCCAGCTGGCCCGCTACGCGCGCGAGCGGCACCAGGAGGATCTGGCCGGGCTGCTCGAACATCCGGCGGCTGAGCGGGCGCAGCATGCCCGCGTGGTCATGGATGCGATCGAGACGCTGCGGCATCTGCCGGTGCCCGCGCCGATGGTGACGGACGACGTCGAGCGCTGGCTGCCGGCGCGTGCCGCCGGCGCAATGAAAGCCCATGGCTTCAAGACCCTGGCCGATCTGACGGTGCGCATTCCGCGGCGCCGCCGCTGGTGGACGGCCATTGCCGGCCTGGGCGCCACCGGCGCCAGGCAGGTCGAGTCGTTCTTCGCTGAGCATCCGCATCTCACGCAGCAAGCCCGCGCCTTGGTGCCCATCGGCGCCCAGCATGACATAGTGCCTTGGGAGAGGCTGCGTGTGCCCCATGAAGTCGACGGCTCGCACGGCACGTTTCGCGCCCCCAAGGCCACCTGCACGCTGGACGCGGACAACGACTACGAGGCGGTGCAGGCTTGGCTGGCGCTGCACGAGTCGACGGCGACCCAGCGGGCCTACCGGAAGGAGGCCGAGCGGCTGATCCTCTGGGCCGTGGTCGAGCACGGCCGGGCGTTGTCCTCGCTCACAACCGAGGACGCCGTCGCCTATCGCGCCTTCCTGCGGCACCCGGCACCCCGGGCCCGCTGGATCGGTCCGGCGCGGCCGCGCTCGTCGCCCGAGTGGCGGCCTTTCACCGGTGGGCTGTCGGCACGATCGGTGGCCTATGCGCTGTCGGTGGTAGGCGCAATGTTCCGTTGGCTGATCCAGCAGCGCTACCTGCTGGCCAACCCGTTCGCCGGCATCAAAGTGCGCGGCGCCTCGCGCTCTGAATCGCTGGCCGTCACACGGGTGTTCGGGGAAGGCGAATGGTCGCTGATCCAGGCCGTGGCTGAAGGCCTGGAATGGGGACATGGATGGCAAGCGCCGGCAGCGCAGCGCCTTCGATTCGTGCTGGATTTCGCCTACGCAACAGGTCTGCGCATCGGGGAGTTGGTCGGTGCCACGCTGGGGCAGGTCGAGGTCGATGCGCATAGCGACCACTGGTTGCACTTGGTGGGTAAGGGCAGCAAGGCCGGAAAAGTGGCGTTGCCATCGCTGGCTCGCGCGGCGCTGGATCGCTACTTGATGCAGCGCAAGTTGCCGATCACGCCGGCGCGCTGGGACCCGCGAACGCCGCTCATTGGAAGCCTTGATCAAGAGGATGCAGCGGGCATCACTGCCACACGGCTGTGGAGCGTGATGCGGCGTTTCTTCTCGAAGGTCGCCGAAGTCATCGAGGCGGACAGTCCAGCCACGGCAGAGAAACTGCGCCGTGCCAGCCCGCACTGGATGCGCCACACCCACGCCACGCATGCGCTGGCGCGCGGCGCCGAGTTGACCACCGTGCGGGACAATCTGCGGCACGCGTCGATTTCGACGACCTCGATCTACTTGCACGGCGACGAGGTCAAACGGGCGCGCCAGATGTGCGAGGCGTTCGTGGCCCGGCCGTCGTGAAGGAACGCGCACCCCTCGAAGCGCACCAATCTGCACGAAAAGGACGGTGCATCGGGAATTCAGATATTTCTAAGTGCTTGTTTTTGAAGAGACGTTTTTGGCCAAGCGCACCAATTTGCACGGAAAGGACGATCAGCCCGCAGAGGACATCGCCTGTGAATGCAGGCAGCTTTGCGTCGAATCCGCGCACCAATTCGACCGGTTGAACCGGAACTGCGATCGGCTTTATCCGAATTTAGTTAGGCTGGCTAATTCGCCGGATCGACTAAATTGCGCGGCCAGCTGCCTCGCGGCTCACCGGCGCCTCTACCGTGTCAATTTGCACGGGAAATACGACGATGCAAAAATCAGATGGTCGATAAGTCGTTGATTTTTAATAATTTTCCACTTCCCGGCGTATCAATTCGCACCGGAAATACGACTACCCC